>NZ_KV840341.1:3755-40303 GCF_001839185.1 Staphylococcus sp. HMSC65H10
GAACAGCTGTGCTTGCAAAGCAGAATGCGTATGCTATCCAGAATGATTTCATTGTTTCACCTCTCTAAAATTCATCTCTATATTTACGTAAAAACTCATATGCTTTCGGACCGTCAAACGACCAGTTGCGTTTGTTTCCTTTCGGATAACTAGCAATGCCTTCACTTTCTAAAATCTTTCTGAACTTAGGATTGAATAATATCTTGTCATCCACACTGTTATTTGATTTGAATGGCGAATGATCAATGAACTCTTTTTTAGACCATGTCGCTTTCTGTTGGTTCATCAACAACTGTGTGTGAATATCTTTTTCAATCAATACATATTCTTCTGGGATGTTGATTTGCACACTGAGTGATTGTGTCATTTGTGTATGCTCCTTTCTGCTATACTCCTTATTAGGAGGTGATTTTATGGATTGGAATGAATTTGAAAAGTTTTTTAGAAAAGTAACAAATGAAATAGATGAACAATTCGATCCCAACAGTGAGTACTTCAAAAATACTGTTGACCAACTAAAAGCAAATTCGAATGGTCAATTCTCAGATGAGTATATCTATTTACTTGCATTGCATGAATGTTCTAAAAAACATAACGAAACACTTATTTACAGTGTTGTTCATAAGTTTTTAAAAGAAGAATAGAATCTTTCACTCTTCCTTTATCAATAGGTAAAACAATACTAGTTTCCTCATTCTGCTCACTGCCATGAGTAGTTTGAGGTTTTTTATTTTCTTCTTCCATGTTGCTTCCTCCTTTAATTCCGCTCGATTGTGGGTTTTGATATAATCACCTAGGGAGGTGATTATATATGAGTTTTAAAATGTACTATTACTTGTTTTCGATTTACCTTAAAGGAAAGTTGAAATACAAAGATAATAGAGACATTGAACGTTTATTAAATAAAGACTACATACACCAAGTAATTGTAGATTTTGATGGTTACTTTCCTATTCATGATGACTATGCTTATATTACTGATGAAGGTAGAGAATTCTTCGAAAACTTTAATTTAAAATTTGCAATACCGCTGCTACTGTCGATATTGTCATTGCTAGTATCGATAACAGCACTGGTAATTTCGATTGTGTTTTAACCTCTTCTGTCGGTCGGTTATTTTCTTTTAAACACTTTATGAGATAGCCGACTGACCGATTGAAATCAGGGTCTCTTTCTTCCATTGCGATCATCAGTAAATTTGCAATGGTCATTCGATAATTGCTGTCATTCAACATTGACAAAATCTTCTTTTTTTCCTCTTCGTTCATAGTTTCCTCCTTAATCACGCTCGATTGTGGGTAGGATGTTGTTATCTTTAAGCAAGTCGTAAATAAACAATCTGCCCTTTTGCGTCCATTTAGTATTCATACGTACTGATGTGCTACCGTCTTTATGTTCAATTTCTGTAGTTGATGAATGTGTGTAGCCTTTATCGTGTAAGTTTGAATAAAGTAACCATTGTCCTGATTGCTTGTATTGTACTTTTAATTCATGCAACAACTTGTTTAGTGCTTGAGCTGACATACCATAGTCCTTTGCAATCTGACCTACTGTCACTAAACTTTTGTTGTTTAAAATCGTGTCTAAGTAAGATGCTTTAGGTTCATATTCAGCAATCTTTTGTTTTTGCATGTTGTTTTCAAGTTGTAACTGTTGTTTCTCTTTCTGCTCTTCAATCCACAATTCAGCACGCTTAACTGGATCTTCAATCATGTAGCTCGCTGTCGGTTCTGCAATTTGACGTTCCATTTCATTAAACTTGTTAATATAAGCCATTTTGAAATCGTTGTGACCTTGAATGTTGAACATGTAGAGAGTGAAACCGTCTTTAGTTAAGAGATATTCCTTTTGTTTTCGTCCACGTGAATCTTTATAGTTACTAGGAACAATTAATGCACTCACATTTGAGGACATTAAAATTTGCTCTAAATCACGTTTTACATTGTCATGTCTTCTCTTTAATTCATTTGCTACTACTCGACTAGAAACGACTGCTCCCAATTCCGAGTTGTTTTCAATTTGTATTTCTTGTAATGCTTGCATATTGTTCATGCTCCTTTCTGCTATACTCCTTATAAGGAGGTGATAATATATGAGTTATAAAGAATTAAAGTGTATTGACACTTTGCTTAAATTAATCAGCAATGATCTAAAATTGGATTTTTCATACAAAATAATTTGTAAATGGAATAATCAGTTTGTAACACTAGATCTTGTGATTCCATTTGAATGGAATGATGAGTTTTATCTTTCAGAACCTAAAACTATCGCTTCACTTTCAGATGATAAAACGAAGTTTTATACGGAAGTTAACTCTCAATACAATATGGTGAAAGAAAAATTCAAATTTAAGCAGTTGATAAATCATTACAAAAACCAAGAAACTAATTATTTAATGCTTTATCTTTTAGAAAATAATGATTTTTACGAATTTGATATGAATTGCTCTGATTATGCATATAACATCCAATCTCTAGATAAAAGCTGGAATATGCCAATCATAAAAATTGATGATGATTTAGAATTCATTTCTTTACATTTGGTAAAACATGAACAAAATTAGATTCGAATTGTAACTTTGCATGAACGAGATTTAGGACCGCGTATGCTTCCTCATACGTTGGTTCTTTTTTCTTTATTGCTTGAAGAATTTCATTAGCTAACTCTTGGTGTTCTTGTGAGTAAAATTCTTCGAATGCTTGTTCTTTCAATGTATAAACCTTAAAAATTTGACTTCTACTTAATTTTTGATCTTGCATGTGATTTCCTCCTTTAAGTTGTTTGTTTGATTGTGGGTAGGATGTTGTTACTTGTTTGGTTCAGTCATTTATACTCCTCCTAAATTAGCTTCATAACCGAAGTCAGTCATGATTTCGTGTATTTTCAATCTACCTTTTTGAGTCCATCTGGTTTGCAAAACTGTATCCTCTCTACCGTCAGAACGTACAATTGGTATAGTGTCTGATTCTGTATAGCTTTTGCCCATATGCTCTGAGTAAAGAACCCACTGTTTGTTCACTTTTCGTTGTAATCTAGCTTCATGCAGCAACTTATTTAACTTTTGCGCTGAAATACCGTAGTCTGCTGCGATTTGTGTTGTAGCCAATGTCCCAGTTGACTTCAATATTTCATCAACATAGTCTGCTTTGGGTTTTAGCTCTCCGATTTCTTGTTGTAAAAGTAAATTTTGTTCTTTTTCTTTCTTATACTCAGTCAACACTGTAATGATGTAATCCGGATTCTGTAACGTTTGTTCAATTACGCTGTCTGTTGCGTAGATTCCATGTTTGCGAATTGCTGGTAGAACTTCTGATGTTACCCATCTTTTGAAGCGTTTTGCTGATTCTAATTTTGATGAGAAGATTAAACTGTATAATCCTGATTCGTTGATGAGGGTTACACTTCTTTTCTGACCTGCGTAGTCAATTTGGCTACGCAGCTTATCTTCCGTATCAACCTTTTTATTGATTGCTCCTCGATAATCCTCGTATCCTAAAATTTGTGCTACATCATTTCCTACAAAATACGGTTCATCGTCTACTGTTAATGTTCTTACTGGTAGTTCTTCGAAATTAAAAATTTGTAGTTCTTGCATTGTTTATCCTCCTATTAAGTTGATACTTTTTGTTTATCGCCTACCAAAACGTATTTAAAATACGATTCTTCTTTTAAAAAAATAATCTCATCGATGGAGACATTAAGTGCTTTTGCTATTTTAAAAGCATCTTTAGGTTTAATCATTTCAGGGTTATTTTCCCAAATATTATATGTTGATGGAGAAATACCAATAACTTTAGCTAACTCTGGTTGTGTGTATTTTTTTCTAGATCTCCATTCTTTCAACGTAAGTTCTGTCATGTTTGTCACCTCTTTCTCTCAAGCTCTGACCAAAGTATATCGCATTTAAAATACGCTTGCAAGTGTTTTTTGTAAAAACTTTTAACTTTTTCGTAAATAAATTTCGAAATAACGTATTTTAAGTATTGCAATTATGATTTTTCATAGTATAATAATAAGTGTCAAAAACATCACATATAAGGAAGGTAATTAAAATGGCTTTCAAAAATTCCATCAAAGAAATAAGACTTAAAAATAAACTTTCAAAGGTTGAAATGGCAAAAAAACTAGATGTTTCTGAAGGTACAATAAGAATGTGGGAAAATGGCAAGAACGAACCTAGAATGGGGATGGTAGAAAAAATCTCAAGCTTGTTTAATGTTTCTAAAGGTTATCTTTTAGGAGAAATTGATAGCGTAGCTTTACCTGAATTCGAACAAGATATTGAACTTTCTTATTACGGTAAAGTTTCTGCAGGTAATTTTGAAGAAGTGGCAGTTGAATCATCTAAAATTAAAGCTCCTTCTTCAATATTCAAAGGACGCAAACCAAGCGAATGTATTGCTTTACAAATTAATGGAGACAGTATGAATAAAATCCTCGCTAATGGTTCATACATAGTCGTACATGATTATAGAATCAATCAAGATTACAAATTAAATAGTAATGATATTTTAGTATTGCGCATTGGTGGAGAATACACTGTAAAACGCGTTAGACGTACCGAAACAAAGTTGCATTTAGATCCAGTAAGTTATTCGGACGAATTTAAAACGAATTCATTTGATTTAGAATCTGTGGATGAAATAGAGGTAATTGGAAAAGTGATTTATAACTATCAAATATTTGAGTAAAGTTGAATTACCTGCTTTAAAAGCTAGTTTATAAACCATTGCTTCTGGTATGAAATCGCCTTTCCCAACTTCTTGGGAAAGATATTTTCTTAAATATTTATTGAAGGAGAAACAAAAATGAAAATCAAACTATTAGGAACATTAGCACTATCATCTGTATTATTACTCACAGCATGTGGGCAAGAAGAAGAAAAGAAAGAGAAAGACAATAAAACAGAAACAACTAAGAAAGAAGAGCAAAAGAAAACGGATGAAACACAAACATACGAAGATGTACAAAATAATAATCAACAAGAAACAAATAATAATATTTCTGCTCAAGATGCAGAACAAATTGTTTCGAATTATTATATAAATAGAGGTTCTAATGGTCTGCAAGCTTTTGAATTCAAAACAAATATGGCCAGAAGTAATGATAATGAGTATTACGTTGAACACCTTGTTCGAGATGCTGCTGGAACACCTGTAAAATTTTGTGCTGTTGTTAATAGAAGAACAGGAGTAGTTGTTGATAGATTTAATGATATGAGCGAAGAAGAAATGGCAGAATTTGAGGAATTCAAAAAAAGGAGCCCTAAATACCGTAGTTCTGATGAAAAGGAAAATACCGAACAAGAGAATTCTCAGCCTGTGGAACAACAAGAAGAAGCTAATAACCCTGATATAGAGCAACCTAAAAATGAAGAAAGTAGCATGAATACACCTTCTGATGAAGAAATCAAAGAATGATAGAGTCAGCAAAGCTCACTACACAGTTTACAATCAGCATCATCTCAGCCCCCCTCCACTCTGGGGCGAAGGAGGTAAGAAATGGAATTTAAAAATTGGAAAGTTAATCTTAATGGAAAAGGTTCATACAATATTGTAACTAATGAAGATACTTTGTTAGTTTTACAAAATTATCAACACCTTGAAATAGCTTTAAAATTTGAAAACGAAAATATTCAAGTTAAATCTCTAGGATACGGACAAAACTTGAATATCAACCCTGTTACAAAAGAGATAACTATAAATGTAACTGATTTATTAGAAGATGATGAGTAGGTTAAAGGAGGTTGAGGGATGAAAAGAGATGAATTATTACGTGTTTCAAATAAAAATTTTAAATACGCACAAGATAGTGGTATGAAAAAATATAAATTTATGGATTCTTGGTGTTTCGAATACTCCAAATTTTTAAGAAATGAAGTAAATAACACAAAAAGTCATCAAAGACGAAAATATAAAACCTATAAACGAGGTTCGATTGTTTATGCTAAATTAGGAATTAATATTGGTAATGAGTTTTCTGGGAATCATTTTTGTGTTGTTTTAGACAAAAAAGATAACCGTTTTAATTCTACATTAACTGTAATTCCTCTGACTTCAAAAAATAATAAGTTTAACACCTTAGTCGAAGAAGACTTAATACAAATATTTAGTAAGTATATTAATAATCAATATCAAACTTTAGCTAATAACCTTTTGTCGATTGCACAACAACATTCAAGTGTTGAATCTTTGAAAGATTCTTCTGTAAAAGAAGCCATCAGAGAGAACGAACATACATTTCAAAAGATGCAAGAATTAGAAAAGAGATACGAGAGATATAGTGACAAAAAGACATACGCTAATATAAATCAAATTACTAACATAAGCAAAGATAGAATCAATGTGCTAAATGAATATGATCCTATTGGTCAATTGCATTATAGTGAACATACATTAAATCAAATAGATAGAGCCATAGTGAAACAATTTACTAACATTAAACTTGAATAGTTGCTGATTTCCTGTTAATATAATTATAGATTAATCCTTGAAAAAGAGGACTTTACATTATATCAACCCTTGAAAGAGAGGGCTCACAGGAAGTGCACTTGTACTTCCTGTTTTTTTATACATTTTTTCAGGGTACACCACCGTACCCTTATTATTTTTTTTACCTTTTTTGAGGAGGAATGCATTATGCGAATGAGACAATACGAAAAAGGCAAATGGCAATATGAATTTAAATATAATAACAAACGCTACCGTAAAAAAGGATTCCGTACTAAAAAAGAAGCTGAATACGCAGGTATAGAGAAGTTGAATGAATTACAACAAGGCTATTCCCCTGATAACACTTTGACATTACATCAATACTTAACGCAGTGGGTTATTACCTATAAACGTAACTCAGTATCAAAATCAACGTATGGTGGTTATAAAAGTAATTTGAAAATATTAAAATCATTCAAAATAGCAGATATACCGATAGCAAAATTGACACGTCTTGATGTTCAGAACTTCCTTACTGCGTACACAGAGACACGCAGTCAAGTGACGGGCAGAAAAATGCGATCATTACTTAAAACCTCATTAGATGATGCAGTATATGACGGGTTAATCAAACGTAATCCTGTGTATAGAATTACATTCAAAGCAGGTCATGAGCCTAAAAAAGAAACAGACAAGTTCATCAGCATAGAAGAGTATAAGCGGTTAAAAAATAAACTGATGCAAAGTAATAAAAGAATGGATTTGATTTTATTTATCATGATTTGTACCGGTTGTCGTGTGAGTGGTGCAATCAATATGAAATCGAGTTATATAGGTAAAGACCTTTATATTGATGAGCAGAAAACTGATTCTTCCCCACGCTATGTGGACGTAGCAAAAGAAGATATGCAGCATATCAGAAAAGTGATTGCTACATGGGCTATCAGTATGGACGGTTATATTTTTAAAGATAGAGGAATACTTCCGAGAGTAAAAAGAGTGAATGCAAGACTTGGAGAGTTATGCGAAGAATTGGATATAAAAAAGATAACTACTCATGCGCTGCGTCATACACACTGTAGTTATCTATTATCACAAGGTGTTTCTATTCAATATATCAGTAAACGTTTAGGACATAAAAATATGCGTATCACATTGGAAGTGTACTCTCATTTATTAGAGGAGCAATTTGACGAAGAGAATAACCAAGCAATTGAAGTTTTAGGGACTCTTTAGGGACTTAACCCCTATAAACTCGCGTGGTTACAACCATGATTTTTGCCTTGTGAGAATAAGTTCACAACGGTGTCATCGAATTCTACAATTGTTCCTTTCATTTGGAAACCGTTTAATAAGAAAACAGTTAACTCCTCTTTGCTGTCTTTAAAACCTTGTAGAAAATTCTCTTGGATGCTTTTATCATTCATGATTGCATTCTCTCCTTTTTTTTATTTATGTGGGCAGTAATGTCATCTAGAATCAATGGAAGTGGCTGTTGCTCTCTATCAAACCATTGCACATTCATTTTATTTTTGAACCAAGTCATTTGACGTTTTGCGTAATTTCTTGAGTGTTGTTTTAACTTGTCAACTGCTTGTTCAATCGAAATGTCTTGATCAATAGCAGGAATCAACTCTTTATATCCTATTGCTTGCATGCTCTGACAATTTGTAAAACCCTGTCTCAGCAGTTGCTCTACTTCATTAATTAAACCCGCTTTCATCATATGATCAACACGATTGTTTATTCGTTGATACATAGTTTCACGCGACGTTTCTACCCCTATTAATAATGTATCATAATTTTCTGTATATTGTTGAACTTTTTTGCGATTACTTAATTTTTTTTTCGTTTTTAAGTAATATTCAACCGCTCTCAACACTCTTTTACGGTTATTCGGGTGAATATCCGCTGCAGACTCCGCATCAAAGCTTGCGAGATATTGATGTAACGCTTCATTAGACAAGCTTTCTAATTCCTCCAGCTTTTCACGTACAGCACGTGCTGTTTCTTCAGAAACTTCTTCTTTATCAAATGGATAGTTATAAATTAGTGATTGAATATAAAGACCCGTACCTCCAGCGATAATTGGAACTTTACCGCGCGCTGTGATGTCTTTAATTAATGCTTCAGCACGAACTTTGAAGTCATATGCTGAAAATGATTCATCTGGATTTAAAATATCAATAAGATAATGAGGGATATTTTGCATCTCTTCAGGCGTAGCTTTAGCTGTCCCAATGTCCATGCCTTTATAAACCTGCATTGAATCACCGCTGATAATTTCACCATCAACTTTTTTCGCAAGTTCAATGCTTAATTCAGTTTTCCCTACCGCTGTTGGTCCTACAATGACAACGAGTAAGGGTTTTGTGTTGTTGCTCATATTAATCCCCCTGCTTATATTTGTTAAGGATATTTTTCTTAATCCAGTCATACATGTTATTCCATGTTTGATGATAGTCTTCTTCAAACAGAATTTCATGTCGCTTATTACGATAAAGTTGTACCGTAATGTGTTTTACACCATTTTTCTTCATTGCCACACCCAGTCTGCGAATACCTTTGCCATAGTCTCCAAATGCATCATCTTTACCAGAAATTAATAAGACTGGTAAATCTGCATTCATCTTTTTGATTTCTTTTGGTGTGCTGGTTTTCATCATTTCATTCAGCGTTTCATAAATAATCTGATTTGAGACTAAGAATCCGCAATACTGATCAGAACAATATCTATCAACTTCCTCTCTTTGTGTTGATAACCAATCATTCTCAGTTTGCACGTTCTGAATTCCTCGATTGAATGGCCTGAAAGCTAGACGGTTGACCCATCTGAGTCTTCTGCGTTTGCCAAATACAATCGTGATTATTTTCATTAATAATGTCAAAATTTTACCTTTTAATTTCGGGAACAATCCTGTACCTGTCAAAATCAAACCTTGCGACATATCAGGATACATTTCAACATATTTACGTGCAATAATCGATCCCATTGAATGGCCGAGCACAATATAAGGCAGTTCATCTCTTTCTGGATATAACGTTTGCGCAATTTCATAAGCATCCGCCGCAACATTTTCAATACTGTCATAATGCCCTCTTGTGCTTTCGTCTATATCCTTACCATGACCTCGATGATTGTGACGAATCACATCATAGCCTTGTTGGTTGAGCGATTCGACAAATGTATCATAACGTCCCATATGTTCAGCCATACCATGAAAAATATGTACAATACCAATTCGTGTTTTATTCGCTTTATCTAATTTAACTTCAATATTTGTACCATCTTCAACTGTTACCTTAAATGTGTTAGGACACATTGACTACACTCCCGTCTAACTTTTTATTATTCTAAGATGCCTTCACTAGATGTCTTACCCTTCTATTATAAAACAGACCCCAAATTCTTGAAATAGGCTTTCATTTACCTAAATAGTAAAAAAACTGCACTCTTTAATAATATGATAACAAAAATGAGCTGGAACTTCGTCCCAACTCATTTTGATACTCTATTTTGCTTTATTCAGCAGGTTGATTATTCGCAGTTCTTGCTTCATTAATCGCTTCTTCTAATTCTTCTGTATACAATGAACGTTGAATTTCATCATAGTTTAATAGTTGTGCTAATACATCTACAACCGCTTCTTTATATTTCAAGACATCTTCAATATCGAAGTACAACATACCTGTTCTGCGGATTAAGAAATCTGTTGGTTTATAAACCATTTCATTTTGAATACCATAAACCAATTCAGCATAGATTTCTAATGGCAATCCTGAGTTTTGATATTGAGCCGTATGCGCAATTTTGTATATTTTATCTGCGTTCGAGCCATAACGTTGTGCAATATCTTCAGCAGTTTTTGCGTCAATTTGATATTTCTTAGCTTCAGCTACTTTTTCTTCTACAAAGTGATCGAAATTCGCACTGCCGCCGACATCTCCGCCTGAAATTGTCAGATGTTTTGTTTCGCACGGACCGAATTTCTTACCAAAGTCTTGTTGTAAACGTTTTGCTAATAAGTCCACAATGCCTTTTGCCATATGACGATAACCTGTTAATTTACCGCCCGCAATTGTTAATAGGCCAGATTTACCTTCCCAGATTTCATCTTTACGTGAAATTTCAGATGGGTCTTTACCTTCTTCTAAAATCAATGGTCTGATACCTGCCCAAGATGATTCGATATCTTTATCTGTTATATCTAATCCTGGGAACATATAGTTCACTGCATCGACTAGGTAATCACGGTCTTCTTGTGTTGGTAGTGGTGACGCTTTGTCATTGTTATAGAATGTGTCAGTTGTGCCGATATACGCTTTACCTTCACGAGGAATCGCAAAGATCATTCTGCCGTCTGATTTTGTATCGAAGTAAACCGCTTGTTGTAATGGGAATTTAGATTGATCGATAACAATATGCACACCTTTAGTTAAGCGTAATTGTTTATTGTTTCTAGAATAATCAGCACCTCTGACTTCATCTACCCATGGGCCACTGGCATTAATAACTTTTTTAGCGTGAATGGTATAAGCTTCATCTGTCAACATGTCAGTCACTTGAATGCCATTTACTTTTTCGTTGTCATTGTATGTGAAATTCATTGATTTCGTATAGTTAAGAATATCTGCACCTTTTTCCGCTGCACGTTTCATGACTTCAATTGTTAAACGTGCATCATCTGTACGATATTCTACATAGTAACCGCCGCCTTTTAGGCCTTTCTTTTTAACTAATGGTTCTTTTTCTAATGTTTCTTTTTTGTTCAACATTTTCTTGCGTTCTGATTTTTTAACCCCTGCTAAACGGTCATACATTGCTAAACCAATAGAAGTTGTAAATTTACCGAATGTACCGCCTTTATGCATCGGTAACAACATCCATTCCGGTGTTGTTACATGCGGACCATTTTCATAAACAATCGCACGTTCACGTCCAGTTTCTGCTACAACCCCGACTTGAAATTGTTTTAAGTAGCGTAAACCGCCATGAACTAATTTAGTAGAACGAGAACTTGTTCCTTGCGCAAAGTCTTGCATTTCTACTAATGCCACTTTCATACCGCGGTCTGCCGCATCTAACGCAATGCCGGCACCTGTAATACCACCGCCGATGATAACGACATCATATTCTTCCTCTTTCAATCTTCCTTTAATTACATCTCTGTTTAATGTTGATAAACTCATTGAACAACGCCTCCTAAAATATTCTGTTATGAATGCATGAGACAAGTCGAGATGCGAATTTAACGCAAAATAAATTAAAAAATGAGAGACCTATCCCATACATTAAAAATGGTGTGAACAGTTCTCTCATTCTCGAGTCATAGATATTAACTTGTCTTTAGTATAACATAGTTAGAAATCAGTCGTCTAATTAGTCGTCCAGCTTGAAGACTTGTGTTGCTTCTACAGCTTTTTTCCAACCTTTATATAATTTTTCTCTTTCTTTTTCATCCATTTCAGGCTCGAAAGCTTGATCTAATTTCCAACGGTTCGCAATTTCTGCTTTACTATCCCAGAAACCTACCGCAAGTCCTGCAAGATAAGCAGCGCCTAACGCAGTCGTTTCATTGATTTCAGGACGTTCTACTGTAATATTTTGAATGTCTGCTTGGAACTGCATTAAGAAGTTGTTCTTAACAGCACCACCATCTACACGGATATTCTTCACTTCAATACCTGAGTCTTGAATCATCGCTTCAACCACATCACGTGTTTGGTAACAAATAGATTCTAACGTTGCTCTGATAAAGTGTTCTTTCTCAGTCGCACGTGTAATACCGAATACTGCACCACGCGCATTCGCATCCCAGTAAGGTGTACCGAGTCCAACAAACGCCGGTACCACATAAACACCATCACTTGATTCAATACGGTTCGCATAGTTTTCAGATTCAGGTGCTGAGTTAATCATACGTAAACCATCTCGCAACCATTGAATAGCTGAGCCAGAGACGAAAATAGAACCTTCTAATGCATAATTCACTTCGCCATCTAAGCCGAATGCGATTGTTGTTAATAAACCGTTATCCGATTGAATCGCTTCTTTACCAGTGTTCATTAACATGAATCCACCTGTACCGTACGTGTTTTTCACTTCACCACGTTCGAAGCATGCTTGTCCGAATAAGGCTGCTTGCTGATCACCTGCGATTCCCGCAATCGGTACTTCTTGTCCGAAGAAATGATAATCTTTTGTTTTCGCATAAATCTCACTTGATTCATGAACTTCCGGCAACATTTGTTTTGGAATATCTAGAATTTCTAATAATTCATCATCCCATTTTAAGTCATGAATATTGTAAATTAATGTACGGCTGGCATTCGTATAATCCGTCACATGCGCAGCGCCCCCTGATAATTTCCAGACAATCCATGAATCTACTGTACCGAATAATAAATCACCGTTTTCAGCTTTTTCTCTTGCGCCTTCCACATTGTCTAAAATCCATTTGATTTTAGTACCAGAGAAATATGGATCAAGAACTAAACCTGTTTTCTCACGGAAGGTATCTTCATAACCTTGATCACGTAATGATTGTACAATATCTTGTGTTTGACGAGATTGCCACACAATCGCATTATAAATCGGACGACCAGTATGTTTATCCCAAATGATAGTTGTTTCCCTTTGGTTTGTAATACCGATACCGCTGATTTGATGCGGATAAATATTATCGTCATTCAACACTGTCGCAATGACAGACAACACGGATGTCCAAATTTCATTCGCATCATGTTCCACCCAACCTAAATGTGGGAAATGTTGTGTGAATTCACGTTGTGCTGTTGAGACAATTTCTCCTTCTTTATTGAATAATATTGCACGTGTACTTGTAGTACCTTGGTCTATTGACATAATATATCTTTCCATAGTAAGCCACTCCTTAACCCTGATTTTAACATGTTATTAATGTTTTAACTGTTCCCCCGAATTATCTAAGCCTGCAAACACTTTGATTAGTAAATCGTACCAATGTCTTTCTTATCGATTTTATTTAAGACAACACCTAAAATTAAAGTTGCTGCAGTTAATAAAATCGCCACAACAGATAATGCATCAAATGTTTCTTTATAAGCTACACGGTAAATACAAGCACCTAACATACCGCCTGCAATTGGACCTAGCACAGGCACAATCGCATAAGACCAATTTGAATTACCTTTACCTGCAATCGGTAATAATGCGTGCGCAATACGCGGACCTAAATCACGCGCTGGATTAATCGCATAACCAGTCGGACCGCCTAAACTTAAACCAATTGCCACAATCAAACCACCGACAATAATCGGATTTAAGCCTTCAGTGAACTTATTAATACCAATAAATAATAAGCCTAATGTTAGTGCTGCTGTACCGATAATTTCACTGAAAAAGTTAGCGTAGTAGTTTTTGATACCTGGTGCTGTACAAAACACTGCTAATTTTGCCCCTTGATCTTCAGTCACTTTCCAGTGCGGTAAATACATTAACCAAACTAAAAAGCCTCCGACAATACCGCCGAGCATTTGACAGATGATATAACCTGGCACTTTGTACCATTCAATACCGCCATCCATCGCAAAAGCAACCGTCACAGCTGGATTTAAATGTGCACCTGAAAAAGTTCCGACTGCATAAACACCTAGTGTTACCGCAAGCCCCCAACCAAGCGAAATATTAATCCAATCACTGCCTAAACCTTTTGATTTTGCTAAGTTCAAATTGGCAACCACGCCGCCCCCAAATAAAATCAGAATGGCTGTCCCTAGAAATTCCGCAAAATATGGACTCATCTTAATTCACTCCTTAAAAAAAGACAAAAAGACTCCTACATAATTGAATACAATGTAGAAGTCTCCTATCTCTATCAATATTTATATTAACTTATTAACAGAATATCTTTTTATGAAAGCGTTGTCAATAATTATTCACAATTTCACAAAATTACGTTCCAAAAATTTACCATAATGTTTTATTGCTCGTTGTAACATATTCCGCACCACTTGTTACGGCTTCTTGTACTTCTTCTTCTAAATCAATCAGCCCGCCAGCAATCACAGGTGTCTTTGTTTCATCATAGATTTTCTGTATTACCTTGCTTGCAACTCCAGGTAATACTTCCACAAAATCCGGCTTTACTTGTTGGATTAAAGCAATACTACGTTTAAGCGCATGACTATCGATAATAAAGACACGTAAAATTGTCGTTACTTTTAATGTCTTTGCTTTTTTAATCACTTTAGGTTTCGTCGACACAATGCCTTTCGGCTTGAATTTTTGAATTAAATACTCACAACCGAACTCATCGTGCGCAATACCTCTTGTTAAATCCACATGAATATACATTTCCATGCGATGTTGTTTCAATAAATCAGTAATACTTTGTAAATGACCAATATGCGCATCTAATAACACGCAAGTAGGATAATCCGTTTTCACCAATTTTTCTAAATCGCGCATTTCACGGATTGCAGGTAAAATGTGTGGTTTCAAGCTCATATCTCCTTTACTGGATACGTTTGAATAAACGCTCCATTTCATAATTTGAAAAACTGATGATAATCGGACGACCATGCGGACAAGTAAATGGATCTTCCATTTCTCTCAACTGATCAATTAAGTCCGCCATTTCATGATTTCGTAAATAATGATTGGCTTTAATAGATTTTTTACAGCTCATCATGATGGCCGCTTCTTCTCTAATCTTCTTAATCTCTACTTTTTTATGTTCTAACACATACTCTACCATATCTTGAATAATCTCTTCTGCCTCTGCTTTAGGGAACCAGACAGGATAACTATTCACGATATAGTCATGCGCACCGAACGGTTCTAAATGTACCCCTACTTTATCTAATTCATCCTTGAACTCATCAATAATCATTTGCTCATCTTTTGAAAAATGGAACGTTAACGGTATTAATAAATTCTGAACTTCATTCGTTACTTCTCCAATTTTCTCACGGAAATACTCATATTTAATGCGTTCTTGTGCTGCATGCTGGTCAATCATAAACATGCCAGTCTCATTTTGCGCAATAATATATGTCCCATGAACTTGGCCAACTACTTCCATGTAAGGCACACGATGTTTAGGTTGCGCGTTTTGTGTTTCACGAACATCTGGCGTTGGTTGCGCATCATACGCTGCTTCTTCTGGTGTATGTGTTGTAGCTTCATTTTCATTTAATAATGCATCGTCATTATCAGATTGATTATCTTTTTCTTCTAAATCAGACAACATTGCTTTTTGCATCTCTTGATACGCTTGATAATCTGAAGTTGATGTATTCTTTTCAGAGACCTGTTCATTGGAAACTTCTGGCTCTGATTCAGTAGTAGGCAAATCATTCGAAGTTTGAGTAGATTGTTGCTGGTTTCTTTTTTCAAAATCTAATTTCTGTTGTTCAAATGATTCCAACACTTTGTTCTTTTTATACAATTTATTTTCATCATTATGTGGAATTAAGACTTTATCTTTAAACGCATCTCTAATTTTTTCTACAATTAAATCATATAATTGTTCTTCTTTAGAAAGTCTGACTTCTAATTTTGTAGGATGCACATTGACGTCTACTAAAATTGGATCCATTTCAATATTGATATAACAAATAGGATAACGGCCGATTGTCAGCAACGTATGATACCCTTCTAAAATGGCTTTATTTAAAATGAAATTCTTAATATAACGTCCATTGATAAAAATAGAAATATAGTGACGGTTACTACGTGAATGTTCTGGTTTAGCGACATAACCTTCTAGGTGGTAATCACTCGTATCACCTGTAATATGTACTAAATCTTTAGCCACTTTCATACCGTATATTTCTGCCATCACTTCATTCGTACGTCCAGAACCATTTGTTTTAATCAGCACTTTGCCATCTGAAACTAAAGTGAAACGCACATCTGGATGACTCATGGCCATACGGTTGACGATATCTGTAATCTTGCCTAATTCTGTATACAAGCTCTTCACATATTTCAAACGTGCTGGCGTATTATAAAACAAGGATTCTACTAAAATATCTGTCCCTTGTTTCGCTTTCGCCGGCTTTTGGTTTAAAATTGCGCCATCTTCTGCATAAATTTCATGACCGTTTTGTCCGTCTGTACATGTTTTTAATGTCACTTTTGCTACAGAAGAAATACTGGCCAAGGCTTCACCACGAAAGCCTAATGTTCTTATATGGAATAAGTCGTTATCTTCACTTAACTTACTCGTCGCATGACGATGAAAGACTAACTTCAAGTCATCTTCCTCTATACCTGTTCCATTATCTACAACACGAATAGATTCAATGCCAGACTGTTTAACTTCTATATTAATTTCACTTGCTTGTGCATCAAGGGCATTTTCGAGTAATTCTTTGACGACTGATCCAGGACGTTCTACGACTTCACCCGCCGCAATTTTATTAGCGAGTGAAGTTTGTAATTCTTTAATTTTGCCCATGATTCGTCACCTCTATTTTAATTGATTTTGTAATTCGTTTAATTTAATCAATGCTTCAAGCGGTGTCATATTAGAAATATTAAGTTGTTTCAATTCCGCTTCTATCGCACTTTCTTTCGGCGCACTATCAAATAAGTCAAAGGTACCTTGGAAGAACTCTGCTTCATTTCCTTTAGACTGTTTTGTTTCTTCTGTGCTTTCAGCCACCTGCATTTCTGATGTTTCATTCGTCGGAATATGCGGCTGTGGTTTATCTTTTGCTTCAAAGGCATCTAAAATCACTTGTGCACGGTCAATCACTTCATCAGGTAAGTCTGCTAATTTCGCAACTTGAATACCATAACTGTCATCTACTGCACCCTCTTTAACTTTATGCAGGAAGATCAATTCGCCTTGATATTCATTTGCTGCGACATGTACATTTTTAAGACATGGTAACGATTGATCTAATGTTGTCAGCTCATGGTAGTGAGTAGAGAATAAAGTCTTCGCATGAGACGTTTGTGCTACATATTCAATCATGGCTTGAGCTAATGCTAAACCATCAAATGTAGAAGTACCACGACCGATTTCATCGAAGATAATCAAGCTGTCTTCAGTCGCATAAGTCAAGGCTTTTTGTGCTTCTAACATTTCTACCATGAACGTACTTTTACCTGAAACTAAATCATCCGCTGCACCGATACGCGTAAAGATTTGGTCAAAAATCGGTAAGACCGCTTCACCACATGGAACATATGCCCCCATTTGCGCCATAATACTGATAATCGCAATTTGACGCATATATGTTGATTTACCTGACATATTCGGTCCAGTAATTAAGTAAATAAATTGTTCGTCATCTAAGTAACAATCATTAGGTACATAATCATTATAATCCATCACACGTTCTACCACTGGATGGCGTGAATCGACTAAGTTCAATGTTTTATCTTCACTGAACTCAGGTCTGACGTAGTTATATTTTTGCGCGATTTCCGCAAAACTTTGAAGACAGTCAATTTCTGAAATTAATTTTGCTTGTTTTTGAAGACGTTCAGTATAAGTTTTAACTGCTTCTCTCAATTTCACAAATAACTGGTACTCTAATTCAACCGCTTTATCTTCTGCGCCTAAAATCAAATCTTCTTTTTCTTTTAATTCGTCAGTAATAAAACGTTCCGCATTCGATAAAGTTTGTTTACGTGTATAGCCATAATCAGCAGGTTCAAAGTCTTTTAGATTCGCACGCGTAATTTCGATAAAGTAACCGAATACTTTGTTGAAGCTGATTTTTAATGAGCGAATGCCAGTGCGTTCTCGTTCTTTTGCTTGAAGTTGCGCAAGCCATTGTTTCCCATTAATTGACGCTTCTAAATATTCATCAAGCTGTTCATTGAAGCCTTGTTTAAATAAGCCACCATCTTTTACAGAAATCGGAGGCTCTTCCACGATACTTTGTTCTAATAAATCGAGTAAATCATCTAAAGGTTCTAGCTGTCTGAATTGTTCTGGCAGCTGTTGGTCAAATTCATCTAGTAAAGCTTTGATATTCGGAATTTCAGATATTGAGTGCTTCAATTGGATTAAATCACGTGCATTGACGTTACCATAACTGACACGTCCCACAAGGCGTTCAATATCATAGACTTGGTTTAAGTAATTACGGAGTGTATCACGTTCGATGAAGCGGTCTATCAATTGAGACACTGCATCTAAACGTTCATTAATAGCTTGTTTATAAATTAATGGTCGATCTATCCATTGTTTTAAACGACGTGCTCCCATCGGAGTTTTCGTTTCATCCATCAACCATAATAAAGTACCTTTTTTAGACTTCAAACGGATACTTTCTGTTAACTCTAAATTACGTTTCGCATAATAATCCATTTTCATAAAGTCTACTGCTTCGTACACTTTGACATCTTCAATATGATCTAAGTTTCGTTTTTGTGTGTGATGAATGTAATCTAATAAGACTTGTACAGCACGATGCATCAAGTCATCTTCTACTTGATTCACTGGATAGTCTTGATTCGTGATATCATCTACAACAGTCAACGTTTCAGTCGCAAGCGACATTTGTTGTTTTAAGTTTTCTTCTACTGTTTCTGCTGTCACAATTTCATTTGGATTAATCGTTGTGATTTCATTCAGCAACATACTTTCATCTTTAAAGTGTGTCACTTTTAATTCACCCGTAGAAACATCGCAATAACTTAACGCAATGTCACCATTTTCTCTGACGAAGCTTAAAATATAGTTGTTTTGTTTCTCATCAACACCGCCCTGGTTCATAATCGTACCAGGTGTAACGACGCGGATGACTTCACGGCGTACCATGCCTTTTGTAACCTTCGGATCTTCCATTTGTTCACAAATAGCCACTTTATAGCCGTTATCAATTAAAGTTTCGATATAGCTTTCTGCTGAATGATACGGCACCCCGCACATGGGTATCGGATTTTCTTTTTTCGCATCACGCTTCGTCAACGTGATTTCTAACACTTTCGATGCGACTTTAGCATCTTCATAAAACATTTCATAAAAATCGCCTAGTCTGAAAAACAGTAAGCAGTCTTGATATTGTGATTTAATTTTTAAATATTGCTGCATCATCGGCGTTACATTTGTCATGATTTTCAATCATTCCTTCTAATTTTAGGTTTAATCATTATAAGTGATTGTATAGGAAATTCATATTCTTTTCACTTGTCTTAACTCATCTATTTTAACAAATTATGTTCTCACAAACGAGTATCGTCTTTACACTGTAATTTTAATCTAATTTTAAAAATAATAATAAATCATAAAACCATAGTTAACTTTTATAAACTTATAGTAAATATGTGCAATTCTCCTTAAAACTTAAGCTATCATGAAAATATCTTAAACAAAGGAGCATAAATACATATGAAAATTAAATCAACTGTTTTTTCTACTCTCATGATTTCTACTGCACTTCTCGCAACTTCCCAAGCTTCTTATGCGAACACTGACACTATCGGTCCAGCTTCAAATGCGCATAATCAGTCTACAAAAAACATGTCGAATCATCCGCATAACATCTTAAATCAAAATGTTTCAATCGCACATCGTGGCGCGAGTGGTTATGCACCTGAACATACTTTCTTCGCATATGACAAAGCGAAACATGAACTTAACGCAGACTATATTGAATTGGATTTACAGATGACTAAAGACGGCAATCTTATCGCGATGCATGATGAAACGGTAGATCGTACAACTGGTGGAAAATTCCATGGTCCCGTCAAAAATTATACGACAGAACAACTGAAACAAATGGATGTCGGTACTTGGTTTAACGTTGAAAATCCACAATATGCGGAACCTGAATATGAAGGCGCAAAAATTCCGACGCTTGACGAGATTTTAAATCGTTATGGTCAAGATACTAATTATTATATCGAGACAAAGTCACCAGATGTGTATCCAGGTATGGAAGAAAAATTACTTCAAACACTGAATCAACATGGCTTATTAACTCCTGCAAAACTAAAAAACGGACAAGTTGTGATTCAAAGCTTCTCACAAGAAAGTTTACTGAAGATGCAACGCTTAAATAACCATATTCCGCTTATTCAACTAACAGATGTTGGTCAATTATCTGCTTATACTGATCAACAACTAGACTTTATTTCATCTTATGCACAAGGTGTCGGCCCTGAATATCATGATGCGACACCACAAAATGTCGACAAAGCACATCGTCACGACTTACTTGTTCATCCATATACAGTAAATACACAACCAGAGATGCAAGCATTGCTGAATGCAGGTGTAGATGGTGCATTTTCAAACTATATTGATCAGTATATTCAGTTACGTGATCAAAAATAGTACTAATTGACCACATATAGTTATTTCATGTATGAGATTCTAACAGTTTACTAGTATTTTCTTTCTATGACTAAAACAATATTTAGTTATAAAAACCACAAGATATAACAATGACCCCATTCACTTCATTTAAGAAACGAATGGGGTCTTATTTATTAATCTTTAGGCAACCAACGAGAGAGTTTGCCTTTTTTAAATAATATCATTAATACAACATAGCTGATGAAAGCACCGACAGCACTTGAAGTAATAAAGGCTGCCATTAAAGGTTTAATCGCAAAATGTTGTAAACCGAGTACGAATGCTAATGGAATACACATAAAACTTCCGATTAATCCTGTACCGATGACTTCACCGATAGCTGCCATAAATAAATGTTTACGGTAGCGGTAAAGTGCACTTGCCAACAATACACCAATCATACTGCCAGGAAACGCAAAAGCAGATCCTGTGCCGAACATCATTCTAATTACAGAAGATAGAAAGGCTTGTGCCAATCCAAACCACGGTCCTACAAATACAGCACATAGCACATTAATCATATGCTGAATCGGTGCTGCTTTAATCGGTCCAATAGGGATAACAATCAAACTGCTTAAAACCACATTAATGGCGATAAACATTGAAGTCAGTGTAAGTTTTCTTACATTCACAATAAAAAACGCCCTTTCACTTATAATTTAAAGTTACTGCTTGTGGTGCGCTGCATTTAACTGATCAGCCATCGTATTAATCATCATCTGCAATAAATCATTCGCATCTGCTTGGGCATCACGAAACTCTGTCACAATCGGCAACGCATTGATTTTTTGTTGAATCTCCGCAATCTCTGCTTCACTACGCTTGAAAGCTTCCATTTTGCCGTAGTTCTGCAAATTGACTGATTGCTTTTGTCGTTGTTTCAAATCAGCCATCCACGCATCGATATGATGATTACGATGTATTTGTTGTTCAACTTTTTGATATTCTTTAACGGTTTCTAAAGCTTTTATTTGATCACTGAGTGCTTGTGCCTTAGCGATAATCTCTGCTTTATCGTACATTATGCTTCAACCGCTTCAGCTTCCACAATATTTAAGAATGTACCGTTTAAAGAATATTGTTTCGCTTCATCAATTTTCACTTTCACTAATTGACCAATTGCTTCTTTAGGTCCTCTGAAATTGACAAGTTTGTTTTTCTCAGTATAACCTGCTAAAACATTTTCATCTTTTTTACTGCTGCCTTCACATAGTACAGTGACCACTTCACCTTCGTATGCTTTTAAGGCACGTTCTGAATAATAACCGACTTTTTTATTCAAACGTTGTAATCGTTCTTTCTTCACTTCAGTTGCCACGTTATCTTTCATACGTGCTGCTGGTGTACCATCACGTTGTGAATAAAGGTACGTATACGCATGTTCGAATTCAACTTCATCATATAGTGATAAAGTCTCTTCAAATTGTTCTTCAGTTTCATTTGGATAACCGACAATGATATCTGTTGTTAACGCAACATCTGGAATTGCTGCTTTGATACGATTTACTAAATCTAAATAACTTTCACGTGTATATTTACGTCCCATAATTTTAAGTACGGCATCATTACCTGATTGTACCGGTAAATGAATGTGTGGAACAATATTGCCGCCTTTGGCAATAACTTCAATCATGTGGTCTGTGAAGTCCCATGGATGACTTGTTGTGAAGCGAACACGTGGAATATCAATTTTAGCGATATCTTCAAATAAATCGCCTAAACCATATTCAATATCTTGTAAGTCCTTGCCATATGAGTTAACATTTTGTCCTAATAATGTAATCTCTTTATAACCTTGACGTGCTAAATCACGGACTTCTTCAATAATGTCTTCTGGTCTACGGCTACGTTCTTTACCGCGTGTAAACGGAACAATACAATATGTACAGAACTTATCACAACCGTACATAATATTGACCCAAGCTTTGAAATAATCATCACGTACTTTAGGCAAGTTTTCAATAACATCGCCTTCTTTTGACCATACATCAATGACCATTGCTTTAGATAAATAAGCTTCTTCTAAAATTTCAGGCAACTTATGAATATTATGCGTACCGAAAATCATGTCCACATTTTGGAATGATTTTAAGATTTTATTTACAACTGATTCTTCTTGTGACATACAACCGCAAACGCCGATTAAGCAATCTGGACGATCACGTTTTAAATGTTTTAAATTACCGATTTCACTGAACACTTTATTCTCCGCATTCTCACGGATTGCACAAGTATTCAGTAAAATAACATCCGCTTTCAACATGTCGTCTGCTAACGTATAACCAAGTGCCTCAAAAATACCTGCCATTACTTCTGTGTCATGTGCGTTCATTTGACAACCGTATGTTTTAATAAAGAACGTACGGCCTTTACCCATATCTTTAAACTTTTCATCTATTTGGAAATCACGATTATATTTTACTTCTTCTTTACCGCGTTTTTTGGCTTCTTTTAAACTAGGAGGTTGATACACTGTTTCGAAGTACTGACTATAATCTTTTTCTTTTTTATTTCGTTGAGCAATGACGTCTAAAGAACCTGCTTTTCTTTGTTCTTCATTCACTTCGCAAAATCCTTTCTATATCCCCGATTTATCATTATTACATTATATATGGTTTATCATAAAAGTGCAAAATGATTCTTGTTCTCATAAGAAAAAGCCGGTCAATGTGACCGACTCTTTGATTAGTGTTTAGATTTAGGGTTCAAAGCATCTTTTAATCCTTCACCCACGAAGTTGATACATAAAATTGTAATCGTAATAATCATCGCTGGTGGCATCCAAATCCATGGTTTACTGCTTAATACATCCGCTTCTTGCGCATCCGATAACATATTCCCCCATGTCGGTGTTGTTTTCGCAATACCGAAACCAAGGAAACTCAAACCAGCTTCTGCCACGATTTGTACCGCAAATAATAATGTTGCTTGTACAATGATGACACTTAAAATATTTGGAAGTAAGTGTTTTAACATAATTTTATAAACAGGTGTTCCAATTGAAACAGCCGCTAAGAAATATTCATTTTCTTTTTCCTGCATGACTTTACCACGAGTTAATCTGGCAATCCCAACCCATGATAAGGTAATGATTACAGCTGCTAAAATAAATGCTGAGCCATATGGATTTTTGATTTTGTCACTGAATGTCGCATTTAATACGATTGCGAATGGAATGAATGGAAACAACATAACAAACTCAGTAAAACGCATTAAAATGGTATCTACTTTGCCGCCATAGTAACCTGAAATCATTCCGACAATCAAACCGATGATTAAAATTCCGGCAGTTGTCACAATCCCAAAGACCATAGAGACACGACCAGAATAAAGCAGACGACTTAAAATATCACGTCCACCGGCATCTGTGCCTAACCAGTGTTCTGGTGACATATCCCCCTTAATATAAACCAAATTTTGTAAGTTTGGATCGTACGGCGCAAGCAGTGGAGATAACATTGAAATCACAAATATCGCAATTAATGTAATCAGCGCTGTCATTGCTAATTTATTATGTGTGAAGTGAATCATGGCTGTTTTCAGCGGTGAATAACTTTCATGTTTCTTTTTTGATTTTTTAGACATGTCTTCTCCTCCTTAGTTGCTCTTAATTCTAGGGTCTACAATACTGTATGTGATGTCGGATATTAAGTTCGCTAATAGTCCTAAAAATGCAAAGAATAAAAGTAATGCCATCATTAATGGATAGTCTTTACCACTGATTGCTTCAATTAATAATTTACCGATACCAGGATAAGAGAAAATCGTTTCAGTAATAACAGCCCCACCGAAGATAGATAACACATCTCCACCGAAGAATGTCACAATCGGAATGACTGAGTTTCTTAAAATATGTTTGTTGTAAATTTTGTTTTCTGAAATACCATTTGAACGTGCTGTTCTGACATAGTCTTTACGTGAATTTTCGATAATATCATTTCTTAAGAATTGTACGTAACCTGCTGTCGACATAATACCTAGAATCAATGCAGGCAATAAGGCATGATAAATTTTACTCATATAGTACGGGAATGTACCTTCTTCCAAACCAATCGTCACTGAGCCTTGGAATGGGAACCAGTTTAATTGGAAAGCAAATAAATAAATTGCGAACACACCCGCTACAAATGAAGGTAACGCGAGTAAGAAATAGTTCGCGATTTGTATAGAATAATCTAAAGGTGAGTACGGTTTCCGTCCTGAAACAATACCAAGCGGAAACGCTAAAATATAAGTAAATATCAAACTTAATGTACCTAGTGTAATTGTGTTTGGCATTCTTTCTTTAATTAAATCTAAAACTGGACGTTTGAATCGTACAGATTCACCTAAATCACCTTGAGCGATTTTTTCAGCCCATTTCATATATTGCACATGAATCGGCTGGTCATAGCCTAATTTTTTTCTTTGCTGTTCAATATATTTAGATGCTGAACTATCAGTTGACGTTACAGATCCTGTAAAAGCATCACCCGGCTGCATTTTCGCAATACCGAAGATAACGATTGAAATTAAGAATAATAACGGAATCATCAATAATAAACGACGAACAATTAACTGAATCATTTTTCCACCTCTTCCTCAATCAATAAGCATGCTGCGAAATGATTTTGACTGACTTCTTTATACTTTGGCTTAGTTGTTTTACACGCTTCTTGAGCAATCGGACAACGGGTATGGAATGGGCACCCTGTCGGTGGATTGGCAGGAGAAGGTAAATCACCTGTTAATAAAATACGTTCTTTTCTTTTTTCTGGATCAATTTCAGGAATAGCTGAAATCAAAGCTTGTGTGTATGGATGTTTAGGATTGTTATAGATTTCATCTGACGGACCTTGTTCTACAATGTGTCCGAGATACATTACTCCAATGTAATCACTCACATGCTTTACGACACTTAAGTCATGGGCGATAAATAAATAGCTGAGATTAAACTCTTCTTGCAAATCATCTAATAAGTTCAAAACTTGAGATTGTACAGAAACATCTAACGCACTGACAGGTTCATCTAAAATGATAAGTTTTGGTTTTAAAGCGAGTGCACGTGCAATACCGACCCTTTGTCTTTGACCCCCTGAAAATTCATGCGCATATTTGTAATAGTCTTCTGTATTTAGACCTACTTTGACAAGCAGTGCTTTGACTTCTTTTTCGAGTTCTTCTTTAGATATTTTATGATAGTTTTTAATCGGTTCAGCGACGATATCGCCGACCATTTGAAGCGGGTTTAATGATGCATAAGGATCTTGAAAGACCATTTGAAAACCTTGTCTCGCTTCTCTCAACTTTCTACCTTGAATCTTTGTGATATCCTCGCCATCGAATAAAACAGTACCATCTGTCGGTGTCTGTAATCTTAAAATGCTGCGTCCTGCTGACGATTTACCACAGCCTGATTCACCAACAAGCCCCATTGTTTCTCCTTCATTAATTTTAAAACTGATACCGTCTACTGCTTTAACTTGACCGATTGTTCTACGAAAAAATCCACCTTTAATTGGATAATATTGCTTAAGATTGTTTACTTCTAAGATTGTCTTTTTATCCATATCGTTCCTCCATTATTGCTCGTCATATAAATGACAAGCGACTTTATGTTTTGCGTCAATCGATTTTAAAGCGACGTTTTCAGTTTTACAGATATCCATAACACGCGGACATCTGTTTGCGAATTTACATCCTACTTTCGGCATATTAACAAGTGAAGGGACACTACCTTCAATAACTTCTAATTTTTCAACATCACTGTCTAATTTAGGTATCGATCTGATTAAAGCTTGTGTATAAGGATGCTTCGGAGATTTGAAAATTTCATTAGTCGTGCCAGTTTCAATAATATTACCGGCATACATTACGGCAACGCGGTCACAGAGTTCTGAGATAACAGCTAAGTCATGCGAAATGAAGATGATAGACATATTCGTTTCTTTTCTGATTTTTCGTAACAACTCTAAAATTTGGGCTTGTACTGTAACGTCTAAGGCAGTGGTAGGCTCATCGGCGATTAACAAATCAGGACTACAAGAAATAGCTAATGCGATCATGACACGCTGTCTCATCCCGCCTGATAATTGATGCGGATAGTTATCAATGACTTCTGCGGCACGCGGAATACCTACTTGGTTAAGCAAATCAATCGCTTTGGCTCTCGCTTCTGATTTATTCAATTTCAAATGCAGCATGATTTTTTCAGTAAGTTGATTACCAATTGTAAATACTGGATTTAAAGCTGTCATCGGTTCTTGGAAAATCATTGAGAGTTCTTTACCTCTTAGTTGGTTATAGTCATTCTCACTGATGTTGTCGACACGCTTACCTTTAAAGACGATTTCTCCTTCTTCAATCTTGGCAATTTTTTCTGGTAATAACTGCATCACAGATAAACTTAATACAGATTTACCTGATCCTGATTCACCTACGATCCCAAGAATCTCCCCTTCTTCAACTGACAAATTAATATCATTAACTGCAGAATGCCATTCTTTCTTTATGTAAAAGCTGGTTTTTAATTGTGTTATTTCTAAAATATTCCTCGATGTCAATTTCAACACTCCCTTTTTTTGCTTAGAAAAAGCCTCGAAAATAATCGAGGCTTTTCATGCAAAATTATTTTTCTACAGTCCATTCATTTGCAGGGTTAGATCCTTTGAATGAAACTTCAAAGTTTTTAACTTTATTGCTAACTAAAGTAATATCTTCAAGTTCTACAAGAGGGATAACTGGAACATCTTTATTCCAAAGTTTTTGCCATTTCAAGTAGATATCTTTACGTTTTTCTTTGTCGTTTCCTACAACATCAAAATCAGTAGCTTCTGCTAATAATTTATCTGATTCTGGGTTGTTGTAACGTGATTCATTCCATAATGCATTTGATTTATATAAACCTGATGGATCTGGGTCAGCCCCTTGTTGCCATCCTCTGACATAAACTTCAACGTTACCGTCTGATTTTTCTAAATCTGCATTATATTTACTGAATTCAACCATGCTGACTTTAGTTTTCAAACCAACTTTTTCCCAATAACCTTTAAGTGCTGCAGTTCTTGGTTCAAATGTTGGGTTTGTACCTGCATAGTGTTTCAAGCTGATTTCGAATTTTTTACCTTTAGGGTCTTCTCTGAAACCATCGCCGTCTCTATCTTTATATCCTGCTTCATCTAATAATTTTTTCGCTTTTTTAACATTGTAGCTATAGTCTTCTAAGCCTTTATTACCTTGAGATACCCAGTGACTTGTTGGAATTAATGAGTTCGTTGGTTTAGCGTAACCATACATGAATGCTTTAATCCATTCATCTTTATTGATCGCATAATCCATTGCTTTTCTTAAACGTACATCTTGGTATTTAGGAAGTGGTTCTCCGACTTTCATTGCTTTTTTATCATATTTGCTTAATACAAATCCGATAATCATGTATTGTGTTGATGGTGCTGTTAATACTTTAATGTTGTCTGCTTTAGAGTCTTTAACTTGTTTTGCCATTGGTGGTGTACCTTGACCTACCATGTCGATGTCGCCGTTTTGAAGAGCTTTAACCATCGCGTTTTGGTCTACAACTTTATAGTTGATTTTGTCTAGTTTTGGTTCACCTTTCCAGTAATCTTTGTTTTTCTCAAATTGTACTGATTCGCCATCTACGATTTTTTTAACTTTGAATGGTCCATAACCGATTGGGTGTTTACGAACAGCGTCTGATTTCGCCATATCTTTAACTGGAATATCTTTAAAGATTTTTTCACTCAATAAATCGCCAGCATAAATTTTCAATAAGTTATTAACTTTTTTCTCTTTGAATGTGATTTCTACATTGTAGTCATCAATTTTTTTGATACCTGAAATTGTATCCGCTTGACCTTCTTTTTTCGCTTGTGCCCCTTCGATACAATCTACGTTGTCATAACGTGGACCATCGTAGTCAGGATTTGCTAATGTTTCTAATGTGAAAATCCAGTCATTGATTGTTAATGGATTACCATCTTGCCATTTCACACCTTTTTTCAATGTGAATTTATATTTCTTAGCAGGTTCGATTTCTTTCCATGACACTAAGTTTGGTTCTAATTGTAAATGATCATCCATTTTGAATAATCCATCACTGAATAATCCGATAACACCTGAATCAGTGACTGATGCTGCATAAATACCAGAGAAGTTACCTTCTGGTGGTGCACCTGTACCAATATTTAATGTACCGCCTTTTTTGTCACTCTTGCCCGTACTGCTTGAACCCTTAGTATTATCAGAATCCGACTTTTTGCTGCCGCATGCTGATAGTACTAATAACAGTGATAGTAAAACTATCGCTAACTTAAACCATCGTTTCTTCATATAATTCCTCCTCTTGCTGTTATCTCTATGCCGCTTATATGAAATTATTATATTAATATTCAGACTATTGTGTCAATGACGCTTCTATTTTTTATTATTTTTAT
Source organism: Staphylococcus sp. HMSC65H10 (assembly GCF_001839185.1). Lineage (NCBI taxonomy): Bacteria > Bacillati > Bacillota > Bacilli > Caryophanales > Staphylococcaceae > Staphylococcus > Staphylococcus sp. HMSC65H10. The sequence continues at coordinate 32,925 of NZ_KV840341.1, forward strand.
AATTAGGTTGTTTGATAAAACAAAAAAGCACTCCTGTAATTAGGAATGCTTTAGCAAATAATGTTTATTAATCATATTTTGCGGTCAAATCTTCCATTGTAATACCAGTCGGTACATAATAGAACTTCACTTGACTGATGACACTTGGTACTTCTAGTTCGACCATTCTGTCATTAATATTTTGAATTAAAATCAAACACTCGCTCATTGTGCCTTGAACGGTTGTTTCTAATGGCGATACTCTAAATTTTAATCCAGATTGTTCAATAATAGAAATCGCTTCATCAACATATGGAATAACGTCTTCACCATTGGGTGTTTTAGGTAATACTTGAATACTCATCAATGTATCTTGCATCTTTCAAACCTCTTTTCACTATTTCATTAACTTTACTGTATCAAAATTTATATTTTCTATCGAATATTCTATCTTAGTTTTATGGAAATCATACAGTGTGGTAATAACAGCTGATAATAATGAGGCGATGATCAATTTCTTTATAGACTAGGCGGTGGATTTCATCAAGTTTCAAAACTTTAAAACCACCTTCACTGATTCGTCTAACATATAGAGGCACAGGATGATTATCTTCATCAAAAGGAATTTCACCTTTAATTTGTCTGATTGCTCGATTAAAATGTTTGATTAATTCTCCATTTAAACTTTTGAAATGGGTATGATCATTATTTGCTGTTTCCGTAAAATCGATTAATAAATGATCGTCTACTAATACTTTTACGAGATGTCCATTGATATAATCTCTAATACAGTGTGCTAAATGTTTTCGATTGGCTTCGTTTTTTAATAAATAAATGCGTGCATCATACCCTTGTGGTGTTTCATTTTCAATTATATGTTCATTTGAAGGATTTACTTGCTGTCCTTCTAAGTAACTATGTGCAATTTTATTTAATAAGTGCTCTTGTGTCATAGGAGTTTCATTTCCGTTTATCTCTTTCTTCATTTTGTACACCTCTTAAATGCGACTTATTTAAACATTACCCTGATTAAGCGGTATGCCAAACTTTTATTTTAAACTTTAGTCAATCTCAATTTAATGGATATACAAAATAATCATATAAATATATTTTCAGAATCATAAATAAGCCTTCATACCCTTACAATAACTTATACCCGTTATTTGAAGAATATGAAGGCTATTTTGTATTTTAAATAAATTGTTTTGTTAGTTCATCAAATTGTGATTGGTCAATGTTGATATCTTGCTTAGCTAAAGCTTCTCCGCTCATAACTTCTAATTGTGATTCATAAGAAGGTGTTTCTTTATCTTGATATACAATACCTGTCAGCAATGATTCATGATTGATAACTGCTTGTGTTGCTTTACCTTTATCTGATGGATCATAATCTTCTAATTCATCAACAGATACAAGATTTTCTTTAAACCAATCATACGTATTTACTTTATTATAAGTCACACATGGTGAGAAAACGTTCACAAATGAGAAACCATCATGGTTGATTGCTTCTTCGATTAAAGCAGTCAATCCTTTGATGTCACTTGAGAAACCTTGTCCTACAAATGTTGCACCTGATGATAATGCTAATTCTAACGGTGCGACGTTTTGCTCAATGTTGCCTTTTGGTGTAGTTTTTGTCACAAAGCCAGGTGCTGATGATGGTGATGTTTGTCCTTTAGTTAAACCATAAATTTGGTTATCCATAACGATGTACGTAATGTTCATGTTACGACGTAATGCATGAATGGTATGACCCATACCAATCGCATAACCATCTCCGTCACCGCCTGAACAAATCACTGTTAAATCTTTATTGGCCATTTTAACACCTTGCGCAATCGGTAAAGCACGACCGTGAATCGCGTGCATACCATATGAGTTAACATAGCCTGATAAACGACCTGAACAACCGATACCTGTAATTAATGCTACTTCTTCTGGTTCTAAGCCTACATTTGCAGCTGCTTTTTGAATCGCTGCTTGGACTGAGAAGTCACCGCAACCTGGACACCAGTTAGGCTTAACGTTATTTCTAAAATCTTTAAATGTTGCCACCTGTAACCACTCCTTCAGTTTCTTTGGCAATTTCTAAACCTTTTTCTTCAATTTCATGTGGTAAGAATGGTGTACCATCATACTTCGTTTGATTGATTAATTTTTGATGGACGTTCACATTCATTTTTAATATATTCGCAAGTTGTCCTTGATAGTTATGTTCAACAACAACTACTTTTTTCGCTTTATCTACCGCTTCTTGCACAATTTGTGTAGGGAACGGATGCAATTGTTTAATTTGTAAATGATTGACTTTAATACCTTCATCTTCAAGACGTGCTTTACCTTCTTGAATTGCACCTTTTGTTGAAATGAAACCAATATATAAGATATCCGCTTCATCATACGGTTGATCATCAATCACAGGTTCATTGATTAATAACTTTTCTGTCTTACGCATACGTTTGTCCATTTGTTCTTGACGGTTTTGTGCAGACTCGCTAGGTTTACCTTCTGGACTGTGTTCTACACCTGTCACATGATGAATACCGCCTTTAACACCTGGAATTGGTCGCGGTGATACACCGCTTGCTGTTAATGCATAACGTTTGAAGTAAGATTTATCATCTTCATCTCTTTCAATATCACTTTGAAGCAACTCGCCACGTTTAATTTCTACACGACTGAAATCTAATTGTTCAACAGTTTGTTTACCTAATGCTAATTGTAAATCACTTAAGATAATGACTGGGCATTGGTATTCTTCAGCTAAGTTGAAAGCTTCTACTGTTAAATAGAACGAATCTTCAGCATCTGTCGGTGCTACGACAATTTTAGGAATATCGCCATGCGTACCATAAATCATCTGCATTAAGTCAGATTGTTCTTCTTTTGTCGGTAAGCCTGTTGATGGACCGCCACGTTGTGTATTCACAATCACTAACGGTGTTTCAGTCATACCTGATAACCCGATAGATTCCATCATTAACGACAAGCCAGGTCCTGCTGATGCTGTAAATGCACGGACACCTGCATAGTTTGCACCGATAGCCATTGTCGCAGCCGCAATTTCATCCTCAGTTTGGATAACTGCACCATTTACTTTTGGTAAGTTTTCAATCATATATTCCATGATTTCTGATGCTGGTGTAATCGGATAAGCAGCCATAAATTTAGAACCCGCTGAAATCGCACCTAAACCAATCGCATCGTTACCAATCATATATAAATGCGGCTCAGACTGGCTTGCTTCAAGGTGGTAGTCACCTTTTAAGTCTGTCATTTCTTCTTTCATAGCTTCATAGCCTGCATGCAACGCTTGAACGTTCATGTCTACAATATTTTCGCCTTTTTTACCGAATGTATTCGCAATTAAAGATTCGAAAGATTTGATATCTAAATCCATAATGGCACATGTTGCACCAATTGCGACCATGTTTTTCATTAATTTCGTACCTAGATCTTTTGCGATATCAGTAAAAGGCAGTACGATCAGTTGGGCTTTACAATTTTCAGGACGAGACGGTTTTGCTTTTGCATCTACAATAATTACGCTGTCATCACGCATTTCATGATGGTTTAATTCAATCGTTTCTTGATCAAATGCGATTAGAATATCTAAATCATCGCTGATCGCATGTACAGGTGTTGTTGATACCCTGATTTTATTATTGGTATGTCCGCCTTTAATACGGCTTGAGAAATGTCTGTATCCGTAGAGATAATACCCTTCACGGTTCATTGCTGTGGCAAAGATTTCTCCAGTCGATTCAATTCCTTCACCTTGTTGTCCGCCTACTTTCCAAGATACTTGTGATTTCATACCTAGCTTTGCCTCCTGTAATATAATTCATCTATCATCATAACAAAATAAACCACTGTATTACTATGATAACAGTGGTTTTAAGTGAAATTCATACTAACGGACGATACCCTATCAGACCATTTCGAATGGGTTATCTTCGTTAATTAAAATCCGTTCAATCTTTTTGGTTTTACCATTTTTATCTAAATCAATAACTACACCAGATAAAACTTCTCTTCCCTCGTCAGGTACAACATGACGTTGCGGTAAACTTGAGATAAAACGGTAAATGACTTCATCACGATTAATACCTAAAATACCATCATAGAAGCCAGTCATACCGACATCTGTAATGTAACCTGTACCTTGAGGTAAAATACGGTTATCTGAAGTTTGAATATGTGTATGCGTTCCAACTACAGCACTTGCGCGGCCATCTAAATACCAGCCCATCGCATTTTTCTCTGATGTTGTTTCCGCATGAAAATCTACAAAAATATAAGGCGTTTCTTTTTGTGCTTCTTTAATCAAAGCATCTGCTTTTTTAAATGGATCATCAATATCTTGCATAAAAGCGCGTCCTTGCAAATTGATAACAGCAAGTTTTGTGTCATTAATCTGCATATAACGCATGCCGACACCTGGTGCTTCATCAGGGAAGTTCGCAGGTCTGACCATACGTTTCGCATCATCAATAAACTCATAAATCTGACGCTGACCATACGTATGATTGCCCATCGTCATAAAGTCTACGCCTTCACGTAATAATTGTTTATAAATTTTTTCAGTCAGTCCTTTGCCGTGTGCCGCATTTTCAGCATTCACAATTGTCGCAGTCGGACGGTAATATTGTTTCAATTTAGGAAGATACGTCGTGATTGCCTGACGTCCTACCTTACCTACGATATCGCCGATAAATAATATTCTCAACGTTCCTTCATCCTCTCATATTAGTTAGTTTAATGGAAAAAGCATCAATTGAAAAGTATCAATCGCGTTCTGAAATCAAAGATTCTTTTAAGTTTTAATAACTTCATCTTTAATTTTATGTAGAGCGGGTAAAAGTAATTAAGTCATTCATACATCACATTGTTGTATTTGTAAAAAATCTGTCAATTTTCGACTAGAAGTTTTACTTTTTCAGGGTGTGTTTGTATGTTATGATTTGTCTATCAAATTTATAGGAGATGTCGTTATTCAATGTCAATTAATATTGATCCCGAAAAGTTCGCAGAACTAGTACTTCAATCAAATCCGTCAAAAAGTGAGGATGCTGAAGATATCGCAAAAGAAGCTTTAGAACTTTATGTTAATGCTTATCGTTTAGCTGAAAGATACGCACAATTATCTTCAAACGCTTTAGATACATGCGAAGTACTTAAAGAAGTAAAACAAACAGATTTACTTTTATCTAAATAAAGACAACGATTATAAAAATAAAAGCAATGCAGTGATATACACTGACACATGAAACACGTGAAGTTAAGCAAAATATGCTTAACTTCTTTTTTATGTTCAACTTTTTATTGCTTCTTCAAATGTTCTATCAATAAGCTTAGATTATCATCAATGTATTTATTCTTATGTGTAAACAAATAAAAATCACGTTGTATATCTACAGGTACTACGCTTAAATATTGATGATCATAAGGAGTCAGTGCTGAAGAGGAAACAATAGATATTCCCATACCACTGCGCACCATATTTTTAATCAGTGTGGTATTATTCATTTCAACTAAAAAGATATCATCTAAGCCTAGTTTCTCAATTCCCTTCTCTTGGTATGCACGCGTGCCTGAGCCTCTTTCTCTAATATAAAACGTTGAAGCTTGTTCAAACACTTGCCCTTTTCTACGAATTAAAACTAACTCATCATGTTCAATTTTAATTTTATTTAACGCATTGTCTTGAATTTCTTTTTCTACAATACCTACATCGATACTATTATGTTTAAGATGTCCAATAATATGTTCTGAGTTATCTAATCTCGCATGAATGTGTAATTTAGGATATTTTAGAGCCAAGTCTGCGAGATGTTCAGACAATCGATATTCTCCGTAAGTGTAACTGCTGCCAATGGTTAGTTCTCCTGAAATTGTATGAGGTGCTTGTTTTAAATCTTTTCTCAAACGATCTTCAAGTCGCTGTTTTTGTATCGCATATCGAAATAAAGTTTCACCATCAGTTGTGAGTCGCATGTTCGAATGTTTAAATTCAAATACCTTCACGTCATAGTCACTTTCTAAGCGTTTAATATCTCGGCTGATTGAAGGTTGCGAGGTATATAAGTTTTGTGCTGCTTTCGTGTAGCTTCTCGTTTTTACGACTTCAATTAATACTTTAAAAGGATCCATTGTACGTCCTCCGACTCTTTGACTTTTCACTATTATAACAAATTTGTTATGAGCGCTATACCAAATATTTATTTAACGTTATAGTCAGCCAATGATAACCTTAATCTTAAGGAGGCATGACTATGACAACATTTAGACAAAAACCTTTCATACTAGGGATACTCTTTACTCTGGTTATCGCACTCATCAGTATGTTGTTAGCGAAGTTGCCGATTCTCGCAAATGTAGGTGCATTGACTATTGCCATCTTATTTGCGATTGTTTATCGACATATTAAAGGATATCCGGAAACACTTAGACCTGGCATTGAATTTTCAGCGAAAAAGCTTTTGAAATTTGCGATTGTCTTGTATGGTCTTAAACTAAATATTAACGAAATCATTACACAAGGACGTACATTATTACTCGTGGATATCGGTGTAGTTATTTTTAGTATCTGTTTTATTTTCTTATTAAACAAATGGCTTAAAGGTGATCGTGATATCGGTCTTCTATTAGGTATCGGAACAGGAATTTGCGGTGCAGCTGCTATTGCCGCAACTTCTTCAATTCTAAAAGCGAAAGAGAAAGACACAGCATTAAGTGTAGGCATTATCGCATTAATCGGAACACTCTTTTCATTAGCCTACACTGTTATTACATCTATCTTTAATATTGCGCCACAATTATATGGCGCATGGTCAGGCAGTAGTTTACATGAAATTGCGCATGTCGTATTAGCTGCTGGATTTGCGGGAGAAGCTTCACTTAAAATCGGACTACTCGCAAAACTCGGACGTGTATTTCTATTGATTCCAGTCAGTTTGATTTTACTCGCAATCATGAAATACAAATCACAACATAGTGCACAAAAAGCTAAAATAGAAATTCCATATTTCTTATTTGGTTTTATTATTGCTGCACTGATTAATACGTATTTACCATTGCCAGAACCTTTAATGGCAGTATTAAATTTCTTAGCAACATTACTCATCATAATGGCAATGGTTGGATTGGGCTTGAATGTTGCCTTAAAAGATATTAAAGATCGTGCCGGCAAACCATTAATAGCAATTGTAATCGCATCTATTATATTATCCGCATTAACTTTTGCGACTCTAAGTATGCTGCATATATAAGTTTAATATGAATTAAATGAAACTATCCCTTGAGCTCATTCAAAAGCTGAAGGGATAGTTTATTTGTATATAAAAGAACCTTGAGCTATCTCGGCTCTATACTATTTAGGACTGGTGATAATCACT
>NZ_KV840342.1:0-25125 GCF_001839185.1 Staphylococcus sp. HMSC65H10
TAAAAAGAATTATTAACAATTTGGAGGACAAAAATAATGACTAACACAATTACAGTCGAACAATTAAAAGAGTTATTACAAATACAAAAGGAATTTGATGATCGCATTCCAACTTTAAACCTAGAAGATAGCAAAGTAGCTTACATTGTTGAGTTCTTTGAATGGTTTAATACGCTTGAGACATTTAAGAACTGGAAGAAGAAACCAGGTAAGCCATTAGATGTACAGTTAGATGAATTGGCTGATATGTTGGCGTTCGGATTGAGTATTACAAATCAACAAGAGAGTGATGAAATATTAATTAATACTATCGTAGACGCAATTATGAAAGATAATAAACCGCATGGTGAATTTAATTTTGCAGATTTCAAAATAACAAAAATTATGATTGTAGGTATTGGCGATACAGTGTTGCGTAACGACGCTACATCAAGAGCTTATACATTAGCACTACCTTTTGGTTTAGCAGTTCAACACTACTCAATTGACCAACTTATTGAAGCATACAAAAAGAAAATGCAGCGCAATCATGACCGTCAAGACGGTAAAGCTGATAAAGACAAAGGATATGTGTAAGGCGGTTCGTCCGCCTTGCTTTTAGGAGGTAAACAATGATTAATAATCCTAAAATGAAGTTTCCCCAAAAATACACTGAGATAATAAAAAGATATAAAGATAGTCCGCCCGAAGAAAAAGCTAAACTTGAAGATGAGTTTATCAAAGCTATCAATGATAAAGAAAGTAAATTTTACAGTCCTACATTGGCTTACATGAACGAATACGAATTAAGGGCTATGCTCAAGTTAATACCTAGTTTGATTGACACTGGAGATGATGCTAATGATTAAACATTTTAAATTAACCTACATCAATCACACTTTTTTATTCTACTTATATATTCGTATTTATTCACTTGTTGAAAGAATTTTTAGAGGTATTAAAGATTTTTTATCACGTGTACCTGAATCTGTTATAAAGGAGTTTTTAACTTGATTAAACCAATAATCAAACTAATCTTAACACTTGCACTATACGAAGCAGCTAAATACATCACTGAACAGTACATTATTTACCGTACACAGAATGATGATGTGGAAGCACCTGCAGACTTCGACATAAACGATCACATACATCTTAATAATTTAAAAGCAGAGGTGAGTGATTGATGAAATTTATTTATGACTTTATAGCTCTAATTTTCGCTTTAATAATCGCCTTGTTTATTTCTGAAGAAGCGTTAATTATACTTAATACATTAGCGGTATTCGGTGTTTATAAAATAATTGACTCTTTTGTAGAAAATATAATTAGAGGTGAAAGACGATGAATAATGAATTTTTAACAGGTTTGTATACTCTTGCTGGAGGTGTTGTTTTGTACTCTGTAAAAGAAGTAATAAGGTTTTTAGTGGATGCTAATTTGAATCGAAAACAAGCTAACTTGAATCATATTTACCCTATATATTCAGAAGTATTTAAAACAGCGAAAATTTTTATTGGATCATATGCTACACCTATACTTCAACCTGAAACATTGAGATATGAAGATATAGAAGTTATAAACAAATATTCAAAACAAAAGGATATTATTAAGGCTTATAAATTATATTCGGATTATAGATACCTTCTTAATTTGGCTCATCATTTAGAAAAGATGAGAGGTTTTAAAAAGGATTTTAACAATATATTTAGTGTAAATCAGTTCTGTTTTGACGATGACTTTGTCGAAAAAACAAAGAAAATAGATGCAGTGATGAATAGTGACTTAAATTATCTAGAGCAACAAATAGAGAACCATAATAAGAATGGAACATCAGATGTGGAAGATAAAATTATAAATCAAAGATATAAGGATAAGTTAAAGGTTTATGAGCATTATTTGGATGACTTTAATAAAGTGTTCAAAAGAAAATTTAAAATATAGAGGTGAACACTCACAATGTGGATAGCACTAACCATTCTCTTCGCTCTCCTCTCTCTTGTGCTTTATATGGCGAATAGAGAGTTGTATGAAGAGTTAGAGTTGAAAGATAATATTATAGAAGTGTTGAGAAAAGATAAGTAAGTGGAGGAATTAGATGAGTGTAGATATAAAGCCAGGGACTTTTAAATATATTGAGTCTGAAATATATAACCATCATGAAAACAAGAAAGAGATTAATAGGTTGAGGATGGAAATATTAAACCCATATAAAGAAACGGATACCAATATTGTATATGGACCAATACAACAAAACGAACCGACACGTACAACAGAAGTTATGGCTACACGCTTACTTACTAATAAGATGTTACGTAATTTAGAAGAGATGGTAGCAGCTATTGAATATATCTACTACAGACTGCCGGAAGAACATAAGAAAGTCATTAGATTAAAATACTGGAACAATCAAAGAAATTTAAAGATGGATCAAATAGGATATGAATGTAATATGCATCGAAATACAGTAACATCAATACGTAAAAGCTTTGTTAAGGCAGTTGCATTGCAGGTTGGAATTAAGTAAGATTGTGCAAAGATTGTGCAAATGGCCTACAAATCTGTGTTATTATGATAGTGTAGAAGTAGAATCGGAAAAGAGAACGCGATAAGTTATACAATACTATATTATATCTAAGGCACATCATTAACATGGTGTGTCTTTCTTTATGCAATTAACACAAAGAGGTGACACACATGTCTTTGAATAAACAACAGCAACGCGACTTCTACAATGGCAAACGTTGGCGAGATAAGCGTGAGGCAATCAAAGCAAGAGATAACTTTGAATGTCAAGAGTGTAAGAGGCAAGGTAAAGTAGCTATTGATATCTATGAACCTAATAAGAATGGGCGCAAGAAGATAAAGCTTGTAGTTCACCATATTAAAGAATTAGCAGATTATCCTGAATTGGCACTTGATGATGACAACTTAGAAACATTGTGTGTTGAGTGCCATAATAAAATTCATGATAGGTATTTTAAAAATTGGTACAGACCTAGAGTGAATAAGTGGGATGGCGATGAGAATTGGTGAAATAAAATTGTATAAAAATAAAATTTAATCCCCCCGGTCAAAAAGTTTTCATTTAAAAAGCTGATGGGGAACCGGTGGAAGGGGAAGCCGAAAAGGATATTTGGTTCGAATAAATATACGTTAGGGGGTATACACATGAAAAATAAAAAGGAAATTCGAGAGTATTTATTAAAAAATATTGAACAAGATAATCCAGTTGAAGTTGAAAAAGTTACACGTTATTTGAATTTACTTGATATATATTATCAGCTCGACAAAGATATTAAAGAACATGGAACTTTAGTTGAAACTAAAAACGCTTCACAAGTATTTTTAAAACAAAATCCGGCAGTTGCTGAAAAGAATAAAATCAATTCATCTTTATTAGCCATAGAGAAGTCATTTGACTTTGAAAAAGTTGAAGTTGAAGAATCACCGTCAAGTAGTGGATTATTATGATTACAAACCGACATGTAAATTTTTATATTAATCAATATAAAAATGGTGAAATCATCCTTAATAAAGAGCGTGTAGATTTAATACATCATTTAGAAAGGAATATTTTGAGTCGAAATGACGTATTTTTCGATGAAGAAAAAATTGAAAACTGTATCAAGTTTACTGAAAAATGGTACTTTCCGTTGCAACCTTTTCAAAAATTCATCATAGCTTTCGTATTTTTATTTCTTAAACAAGAAGATGAATACACAGGTGAAAGCATCATAACGCCATATTTCAAACAGTTTTTTATAACTTTAGGACGTGGCGGAGGAAAAAATGGATTAATCAGTGCATTAACTAATTTTTTTCTTACGCCGTTTCACGGTATTAAAAAATATGATGTTTCGGTGGTTGCGAATAGTGAAGACCAAGCTAAAGTTTCTTTCAAAGAAGTTTATGACATGATTACTGATAACGATCTGTTTATAAAGAAGGGTAGAAAAAGCGCACCTTTCAGACGAACTAGAACGGAAATTGAAGGCTTAGAAACACAATCGATATTCAGATTCAACACTTCGAACGCTGAAACAAAGGACGGAGGACGTGAAGGTTGTGTAATTTTCGATGAAGTACATCAATATGAAGATGCTGCTATCGTTAATGTAAAAAGAGGCGGTCTTGGTAAGGTAGAGCATGGCAGAACTTTTTATATCGGAACTGATGGCGATGTTCGAGATGGTTTTATGGATGGATTGAAAGAGCGAAGTCAAGAATTGCTTAGCGGCGCAGATGTAGAAGATAGATTGTTTCCATTTTATTGTAAATTGGATACAAAAGAAGAAGTGGATGACCCTGATACTTGGGAAAAAGCTAATCCGATGTTTCATAAACCATTATCTAAGTATGCTAGAAATCTACACGAAGAAGTATATACAGAATATAAAGATTTAATCAGAAATCCGGGCAACCGCGTAGAATTTATGACTAAACGTATGAACTTACCTGAAACAGATCCAGAAAAAGTTATAGCGCCATGGGAAGATATATTAGCGACGAATCAACCAATACCATGCCTTGAAAATAAGCAATGTATCGGTGGTTTAGATTATGCAAGAATTACTGACTTTGCAGCAGTTGGATTACTGTTTAGAGAAGGAGATAAGTATATTTGGAAATCGCACTCATTTGTACGTAAAGGCTTTTTAGATACCGTGAAAATGAAACCACCTATTTACGAATGGGAAAAGAAAGGATTATTAACTATTGTAGATAGTCCGGTGATAGATGAAGAGTATATTGCGAGATGGTTTGATGAAATGCGACAAAAGTATGGATTAGAAAAAGTGATTGTCGATAATTATAGAATGGATTTAATTCGAAAAGCTTTTGAGGAATACGGTATTGAATATGAAGTTATTAAAAATCCGAGGGCAATACACGGGTTGCTTGCTCCGAGAATTGAAAGTATGTTTGCAAATCACAATATTATATACGGTGATAACCCTTTAATGCGATGGTACACAAACAATGTATTAGTCAAAACAAAACCTGATGGCAACAGAGAATTTGATAAAAAAGATAGAACCAGACGAAAGACAGACGGCTTTCAAGCACTTGTTCATGCGTTGTATCGTGCTGATGAGTTGTTAGAAGTAGATGTCGAAGATAGTTTAGATTTTCTTAATGCAATTGACTTTTAGGAAGGAGGTAAGGCATGAGTTGGTTAACAAGAATGCTTGGAAAAAGTAAAGAGTCTAGTTGGATGTATGATTTAGAGCTCTTCCAAGATACATCAGAAAAAGCATATATGAAACGTTTAGCGCTGCAAACATGCATTGAATTTTTAGCAAGGACTATTTCTCAGTCAGAGTTTCGTATTACAGATGAAAACGGCAAATCAATTAAAGATACAACATATTACAAATTGAATGTCAGACCTAACACTGATTTATCATCAACAGATTTCTGGCAAAAAGTAATTTACAAATTAGTTTATGACAATGAGGTATTAATTGTAGTGACGGATACTAAAGACCTTGTGGTAGCAGATGATTATTACCGAAAAGAATTTGCGTTATATCCTGATATTTTTGAAGATGTTTCTGTTAAAGATTATAAATTTGAGCGTTCATTCAGAATGGATGAAGTACTCTATTTATCGTATAACAACGAAAAGTTGAATACATTTACTGAGGGATTATTCCAAGATTACGGTGAAATATTCGGGCGTATGATTGCTGCTCAAATGAGAAACTATCAAATTAGAGGTATCGTGAATGTGGATGCGAGTTTGATTAAAAAAGAGAACAATTCAGAAAATAAAAAAGGTGAAAATACAAGTAAAATGCAAAAGTATGTTAATAACATTATGAAATCTTTTGAAAAAAATGCAGTAGCCATTACACCTTTGACTAAAGCTTTCGAATTCCAAGATGTATCGTCGGCCTCAAAATCGAACAATGCGCCTTTCGATGATTTGAATAAACTTCAAAAAACTTTGATTGATACAGTCGCAAAGGCTATCGGGATTCCACCTTCTTTGATACACGGAGATTTAGCAGATTTGAACAATGCTTTAGATTCATATTACAAATTTTGTTTAAAGCCTCTAATTAAAAAGATAGAAGATGAATTGAACGCAAAACTGTTTAAAGAAAGTGAAGTTTTAAAAGGTAAAAGTATTAAAGTGGTTGGGATTAACAAAAAAGACCCGTTAGAACTGGCGGATGCTGTCGATAAATTAGTGTCATCCAGTACATTTACACCTAATCAAGTACTTATTATGCTTGGTGAAGAACCTTCTGACGACCCGAAAATGGATCAATATTTTGTAACAAAGAACTATACGACTACTAGAGAAGAAAGTGATAAAGAAACACCAAAAGGAGGTGAAACTGATGAAAATTAACGTAAAAGGTGCGATTGTCTCAAATGACGATAAGTGGATTTATGACATGTTTGATATGGATGCTACTTCACCTAAAGATGTTATTGATGCGCTGCCTTCTACTGATGAAGATTTAGAAGTTATCATCAATTCTGGCGGTGGAGATGTGTTTTCGGGTAGTGAAATCTACACAGCATTAAAAGAACATGCAGGGAATGTTGATGTCAAAGTAGTAGGTATTGCAGCAAGTGCTGCTTCGGTTATTGCTATGGCAGGCGACACAGTAAAAATGAGCCCAACAGCCCAGATGATGATTCATAATGCGAGCTCCATTGCAATTGGTGATAATAGAAAAATGGAAACAGCCTACAATATGTTAAGTACTGCGAATAAAGCAATTGCAAATGCTTACATTAGTAAAACAGGCAAATCAGAACAAGAAATAGTAGATTTAATGAATGATGAAACTTGGTTTAGTGCAGATACCGCAGTAGAACAAGGTTTTGCCGACAGTAAAATGTTTGACGAGTCATCAACACGTCTAGTTGCTAACGCGGGTCAAATGCTTCCTAAACAAGCAATTGACAAAGTTTCGGCATTAATGAATCAAACACCTGAAATTAAAATCGATGTTGACCAAATCGCAAATAAAGTTATTGAAAAATTAGAAGAAAAAGAAACACAAAAAGAGCTTAGCAAACCTCAAAATAAGGTTAAGCAAAAGTTCTTTTTTTAATACAAATAAGGAGGTCATAAAATGACTATTGAATTATCAAACGATTTTAAAAATGCTCGTGAACAATTTTTGAACGCCATTCAAGGTGGAGCGAGCGAAGAAGAACAAGCAGAATTATACGGAAATATGATTAATGAATTATTTGAAGAATCTAAAGCGCAAGCACAAGCTGAAGCTGAACGTATTTCAAGTTTACCTTCAGCAGATAAACAACTTTCTGCAGAACAGCGAAAGTTCTTTAATGAAATTAATACTGAAGTAGGCTATAAAGAAGAAAAGTTATTGCCAGAAGAAACAATCGATCGAATCTTTGAAGATGTAACAACAGAACATCCATTGTTATCGCAATTAGGTATTCGTAATGCAGGGTTACGTCTTAAATTCTTAAAATCAGATACTTCAGGGGTAGCTGTATGGGGTCAAATCTTCGGAGATATTAAAGGACAATTAGATGCTGCGTTCAGTGAAGAAACGGCAATCCAAAACAAATTAACAGCTTTTGTTGTTATCCCTAAAGATTTACAAGATTTTGGCCCAGCATGGATTGAACGCTTTGTACGTCTTCAGATTCAAGAAGCTTTCGCAGTGGCGTTAGAGGAAGCTTTCTTAAATGGAGATGGTAAAGATAAACCAATCGGTTTAAATCGTCAAGTACAAGAAAATGTTTCAATTACAGGCGGCGTTTATCCGAAGAAAGAAGCACAAGGAACATTAACGTTTGCAGACCCTAGAACAACGATTGATGAATTGACACAAGTATTCAAATTTCATTCAACTAATGAAAAAGGAAAATCTGTAGCAGTTAAAGGTAATGTAACAATGGTTGTTAATCCTTCTGATGCTTTTGAAATTCAATCACAGTATACACATTTAAATGCAAATGGTGTATATGTTACAGCACTTCCATACAACCTGAACATTGTTGAGTCTATCTCACAAGAAGCTGGTGAAGTATTAACGTTTGTTAATGGACGATATGATGGTTATTTAGGCGGCGGTGTGGACCTTAAGAAATTTGATCAAACATTAGCATTCGATGATTTAGATGCTTATATCGCTAAAACATTTGCTTATGGTAAAGCGAAAGACAACAAAGTAGCGGCAGTATATAAATTAGACTTGTCTAAAAAAGTTACAGAATTACCCTAACACTCCCCAAAACGTTGATTTGAGTGTTAATAGCAAGTCTATTACTATCTCAGCGGAATAGGGGTGTTTGAATGGATGATGAGATTTTAAAAGAATTTAAAAGTCGAATGCACATCTTCCATGAGGCAGAGGATGAGTCACTGAAAGCAATTTTAAGTATATCTTACGAGGTAATCAAAAATGAATGCGGTGACTTTGATATAAATGATGAACCTATTGGGAAAGAGTTAGTCTTTGAAAGGTCTCGTTATGTATATAATGAGCAGTTACAGTTTTTTAACAAGAATTTCTCAACATTGATAACAGAATTCGCTATCTTAAATCAAATATACGGAAGTGAGGATGATTATGATGATATACAAGAATAAAAAAGTATCATCAGGGGATATGCGAACGCCTGTTATCTTTTATAAATATCAAACTAAAGGTCCGTATCCTGATGAAACAGAAGAAAAAGAAGTTTATCGTTGTTTTGCAGAAACTTATAGCCCTTCTGTAAAAGATAGAGAAATTCTTAATGTCAATACTTCAGTACAAGGTTTAACAATTGTAATTCGAGACCCGTTGCAAAGTTATATACCTTCCCACACTCATGTGGTTGAAGTTCAAGATTATCGGCTAGATATCAATACTTTTGAAATTTACGATGTCAGACTGGATACACCGCAAAATGGTTTTATTACAATAGCGTTAGGTGAAAAGTAATGTCTGTAGAAGTAACAGGATTAAAAGAATTAGAAGCAGAGATTGAAAAGCAGTTTGGTAAAAAAAGAATGATTGAAATCAGCAATAAAGCTTTAGAAGCTGCAACAGAACATGAAATGAAAGTTTTAAAGACTAATTTTGAGAAGTTCAAGGACACCGGAGCTTCTATAAATGAGATGACAAGGACAAAGCCATTTACTTCAAAAGTAACAAGGCAACAAACAATTATTATTGAGTGGGTAGGTCCGCATGATAGATACAAATTAGTTCATTTAAACGAACATGGTTATGATAGAAACGGTAAAAAATTCATTCCTCGAGGCTTTGGGGTTATAGAAAATACATTACAAGCTGTTAAAACAAGTTATAAAAATATTATTACTGAAGAAATGAGGAGGCGCTTATGAATATATTGACATATATTTATGACATTATTAAAGATGATGACTTAGTAAAAGCGTTGGTCTCAGATAGGATCTATTTTTATGAAGTGAGTGAAAAAGCAGATGATACTCGCTCATTGATATTGTTAAGGCTTGTATATGATACTACTGCTGCCTATGCATCCAATAAATATCATGCTGAAATGTTTATCGTTCAAGTAGATGTAGAAACATATAAAGATGATGATACAATACGTTTATCAAAACGGATTCGTCATTTATTAAGAGAGCATGGTTTTTATCAAACTTCGAGTCAATTAACTGAGTACTTTAAAGAAACTAAAAAGTATGTTCGTTCTAGAAGATACGAAGGTATACCGAAATATAAATATTATAAAGGCGGACACATCGAATAGATGTGTTTTTATTATGCCTAAAATAAGGAGGATTTTAATATGGGATCAGCAACAGCTGGATTTAAAAAATTACACGTAGGTGTATTTGATGAAAAAGCAGAAAAAATTATTAAAAAGTTTACATGGGAAGACGCAGAAGGCGGTACTGTAAACATGAATATTACAGGTTTAGCGCCGGAAATGGTTGATATGTGGGCATCTAACAAACGCGTTTGGATGAAAAAGCAAGGTACAAGCGAAATCAAATCAGATATTGACTTGTTCAACGTACCTACAGAAGATTTAAATGTAGTTTTAGGCAGAGAAAAAGATGAAAACGGAACGTCATGGGTAGGAGACGATTCAAGAGCACCTTATGTTGCAGTTATCGGAGAATCAGAGACAATCAATGGACAACCTATTTATTGTGCTTTAGTAAAAGGGAGCTTTAGTTTAGATTCTATCGAATTTAAAACAACAGCTGAAAAAGCAGAAGCACCTGAACCGACAAAACTAAATGGTGATTGGATGAACCGCAAGATTGATGGTAAGTCACGAGCAATCGGTTATCACGAAGGGTCAGAAGGTGCAGAGGCATTTATGGCTAATGTCTTCCCAGGCTATACAGGAGAGGACTTACCTACTGAAGATACTGAAGGAACATTACCCTAACACTCCCCAAAAGGTAGAGGTATTAGCGGAGAGTACTACAGCTGATATTTCTGCTCAATAGGGGAATCAAAACAAATTACAGGGGTGATAAAATGACAGATACATTGAACCTATATAAAGGAGAAGAACTTATCAACAGTGCTGAATATGTTGAGGGAAAAGCAAAAATTACGTTAAGTGGTTTGAAGTCTGATACAAATTATCCAGCAGGGACTTATCAAATCACAAAACAAAATGAGAACGGGGAATCTGCAAAAGTAGATGTCCCATCGTTTAAAACAAAACCTATCTCAGTAACAGGTGTCATAATTTCTCCTAAGACCGCGAATGTGAACGTAGGTGATACGATCAAGTTAACGAGCACAGTTACACCGTCAACAGCAACAAATAATAATGTAACTTATCGTTCATCTGATGAACAAGTAGCTGAGGTTTCAGATGACGGTACAGTCAACGGGTTAACTGCAGGTCAAGCTACGATTACAGTTCAAACAGAAGACGGAAATAAAACTGACACATCGATTGTTACTGTGAATGCAGCAAGTGAAGAGGGTTAATAGCCCTCTTTTTTATTTAATACTACAAATAAAGGAGTAATCAATATGATTAAATTTGAAATTAAAGACAAAAAAACTGGTAAAACAGCGACGTATAAAAAAGAAGATGTAACTTTAGGAGAAGCAGAAAAAGTCTATGAATACTTAGAAGCATTAGAAAAAGAAAAAGTTAAATCAACACCTGACCCAAAAAAAATCAGAAAAAAAGAACGTCAATTATTAGCAGATTTATTTAGTGACCAGGGTTTAACTGAGGAAGATATGCTAAATAATATGACGACTAAAACGCAAGCGAAAGCATTTGAAGCATTGTTTCGAGAAGTCAGCGGAGAAACAGAAGAAGATTCAGAAGATGTAACGGATGAAGTGGGAAAGACAGAAGTACAGTCAGAATAAAAGATATTTTATCGAACATTAAAGCAATACAACGTTTTTGCATGGAAACGTACGGTTGGACAATAACAGAAGTAAAAAAACAGCCTTATTTTGAACTTCTAGACCTGTTGAATACGACTGAGGAAGATAAAGCAGTACAAGAAACTGAATCACCCAAAATGTATACAGGCAGTGATTTAAAATACTTATTCGGAGGCTAGAAAGGGGGTAATAATTTGTCGAATAGAACACAAGGTTTAACAATCGTTAACTCTATCGATAACTCAAAAGTAGACGAGGGAATGGCTTCGCTTAAGCGTAATCTCGGTGTTGTAAACAGTGAGATAAGAGCGAATATGTCGGCTTTTGATAAATCTGAAAAATCAATGAAAAAATACCAGACGAGTATTGATGGATTGAATAAAAAGATGAAAGTTCAAAAGCAAATGCTTAGTCAAGCTGAACAAGAGTTAAAAGATGTAAATACCAACTATGAAAAGGCTAAGTCGACGATTGGGCAAGTAGAACAAGCTTATAGAAAATTAGTTGAAGCAGAGAAAAAAGAAAAAGCTGAGTTAGATAAGTCGAAAGAAGCATTAAAGGCCTCTAATGCTGAATTGAAAAAAGCGCAAACTCAAAGAAGAAGAACAAATGATCAAAAAGAAAAAGCATATGAAAAACTTAAGAAATTAAGACAAGCTGAAAGAGAATTGAAAGATTCTAATCAAGCAACAACTGCTCAACTAAAAAAAGCTTCTGAAGCAACAAAAAAACAAGTACAAAGACACTCAGAACTTGTGGCTAAATATAAAAAAGAAGACGAACAAATTAAGAAGTTAAAGAGTGAAAATGAGAAACTGAGCACGTCTAACCAAAAAATAAAAGATTCATACGAAAAGACGAATACAGAACTAAATCAAACTGAAAAAGAGCTCAAACAATTAAATGATACTATTCAAAATAATGAGAAGTATTTAGCAAATGCTGAAAAAGCAGTCAATAACGAGCGAGCTGCAGTTAATAATCTTCAAAAAAGTATTGATAAAACGAAGCAGGAAATGAAAGCCTTTAACAAGGAACAATTAATTGCAAATAGTCAATATACCAAAGCAGCTCAACATTTTGACAAAATGTCTGAACGCTATCAAAGATTTGGTAACGGAATGAGCGCATTCGGTCGAAACATGTCTATGTATGTGACTACACCAATTGTAGGAGCAATGGGTTATGCGAGTAAATTAGGTGTGGAATTTGATGACAGCATGCGAAAAGTACAAGCAATTTCAGGGGCTACTGGCCAAGATTTAGAAGCTTTAAAAGCTAAAGCAAGAGAAATGGGAGCTACCACAAAATTCAGTGCTTCAGATAGTGCAGAAGCATTAAATTATATGGCAATGAGTGGGTGGAAGTCTCAAGATATGATAAAAGGGTTACCTGGTATCATGGACTTAGCAGCTGCATCTGGTGAAGAATTAGGACAAGTGTCAGATATTGTGACTGATGGTTTAACAGCATTTGGTCTTAAAGCAAAAGATAGCGGACACTTTGCAGATGTTTTAGCTGCAGCGAGTGCTAATGCGAATACCAATGTTCAAATGATGGGTGAAGGATTTAAATATGCTGCACCTGTAGCTGGCGCATTGGGATACAGTATTGAAGATACATCTATAGCTATTGGTTTGATGAGTAATGCTGGGATTAAAGGCGAAAAAGCCGGTACAGCATTGCGTACAATGTTTACAAACTTAGCTAAACCTACAAAAGCAATGAAAAATCAAATGGACGAGTTAGGTATATCTATTACTGACAGTAACGGTAAAATGTTGCCGATGCGAGATGTTTTAGATCAATTACGCGATAGGTTCAGCGGTCTATCCAAGGACCAACAAGCAAGTGCTGCTGCAACAATCTTCGGCAAGGAAGCGATGAGTGGTGCACTCGCAGTTATTAACGCTTCGGAAGAGGATTACGCCAAATTGAGTAAAGCCATTGACAATAGTGAAGGTTCAGCCAAAAAAATGGCGAATACAATGGAAAAAGGTTTAGGCGGTAGTTTACGAGAACTGCGGTCAGCTTCTGAAGAATTGGCGATATCCCTTTTTGAATCTATACAACCTGCTCTATCCGGTATGGTTAGTGGTTTGAAACATGTAGTAGACTTTTTAAATAAGATGCCAAAAGGTGCTAAAGTTGCGATGGCAGGCGTTTTAGGACTGACAGCAGTTATAGGTCCTTTAACTTTAGGTATCGGTCTATTGTTAAGAACGGTCGGAAGTGCAGCAAAAGGATATGCAATGTTGAATCGTCAAATGGCTATAAACACGACAGAAGCAACATTGAATGGTATAGCAAATAAAGGGGCTGCCGCTTCTTTAGCAACTTCAGGGAAGACCATTAAAGGTACATCAGGCTTTTTCGGCATGTTCGGGAACGTGTTAACAAATACGACAGGTAAATTTGGCGGTTTAGGTAAAACTGCCTTGAAGAGTACTAAATTGATAGGCAGAGCAACAATTCCTTTAACAATACTTACGACTATCTTTGATGTGGCATATGAAAAGGTGGATTGGTTTAGAAAAGGCTTTGATGACATGGGTAAACTTGTTAACCAAGTCGGTGAAAGCATTGATTTTTCATGGATAGATAAGGCTAAAGATAAAATGAGCAGCTACTGGGATTATCTTAAAAATGATATGGCAAAAGGTTTGCAAGAAGGTTTATTGTTCAAAGGGATTAAAAAAGCTTTCGATGGTTTGGATGGGTTAGTATCTAAAGCCTCAGATACTACTGATGTTTTCTCAGAAAAAGTTTCAAAAGGAACTAAGAAAGCGCTGAAATCTTATACCAGCATGTCAGAGAATGCAAGAGTAAAACTTGAAGAAATGCGTATCAACCATGAAACAATAGGTGAAAAGCAATACAATCAGATTAAAGAATTGTATGAAAACATAAATACGGAAATCGATAAACAGCTTGCTAAAAGACATAAAAACGAAATAGAAGGGTTAGAAAAGATATTTAGTGAAACTAATGGCCTTTCTAAGGAACAAGAAGCGAAAATATTAGAACAAACCAGACAAAGCAATAGTAAGGAAGCTGCAGAAGCTCACAAAATCAATCAACAAATACATGATATTACTGCTGCAGCATATGCTGAAAAACGTGAACTTACTAAAAGCGAACATGCAAAAATCGCTAAGTTACAAGATCAACTTGATAAAACTGTAGTTAAATCACTTTCTAAAGGAGAAGTAGAGCAAAAAGCTATTTTAGAAAGAATGAAGCAGAATAAAAGTAAACTTTCGATTGAAGCAGCTTCAAATGTTATTAAAGAAAGCGCCAAAGAAAGAGATAAAACAATTTCTGATGCTAAAAAGAAATATAAAAATACAGTAGCTGAAGCGATTAGACAACGTGATGAAACCGGCAATCTTTCGAAAGACGAAGCCGACAAAGTTATCAGAAACGCTAAGAAGCAATACGAAGAATCGAAAGACAAAGCTAAGAAACAACATAATGCTGTTGTAGGAGAAGCTAAGAAACAAAATAAAGGTGTAAGTTCTAATATTGATGAACAAACTGGTAATGTCAAAACAGGTTGGCAAAAAATGTCAGATTCTGTTAAAACTGCAACTGGCTATATAGGTAAGCAATCTAAAAAAATTTATAGCAGTACAAAAAAATGGTTTGGTTTAACCAAAAAAACCACTATTGAGCATTGGGGTTATATCAGCGGGAAGATAACCTCATCTGCGCTTAAGGGGTATAAAGGCGCAAAAAAATGGTTCGGTCAAACAGTTGAAGATTCTAAAAGCAATTTTCTCAATGTATATAAATCTGCCAAAGATAATTTTGATAAAGTAGCGAATAAAGCTGAAACCAAAACATATGCTGTAGCTAAGTCAGCCGGTAAGTGGTTTGGCAAAACTTATAGAAGTACAAAAGATAATTTGGGTAAAATGTGGGGAAATGCTAAAGGTATCTTCGGCAAAATTGCAAGAGAAGGAGAAAAGAAAGCTCAGAAGACGCACGACAGTTGGAAAAGCTGGCTGGATAAAACTTTAGGTTGGATTAAGAACATCAAGAAAGACTTTGGCAAGGCTGCGTCAGAACTAGGTAAATCGGTTGCTAATAAAGCGGTAGATGGCTTAAATAGTATGATTGGCGGTATCAACAAAATCTCAAAAGCTATTACTGACAAGACTTTAATAAAACCAATTCCAAAGCTTTCAACAGGTACTTATGATGGTTCATCACTAGCTACTGATAAAAACGGCGGTGTATTATCACCTACCATGGCACTTGTAAATGATAAAGGACCGGGTAATGGTAGCGGTTCAAATGGTCACCAAGAATTAATTCAACGTGCTGATGGTTCATTACATGCGCCTCAAGGTAAAGATGTAGTTGTTCAGTTAAATAAAGGTGATGGTGTTATTAATGGTGCTACTACCCAATATATGAAGCGTATGGGTATGATACCTAAGTTTTCACAAGGTACTATTCCAAGATTTTCAAGAGGTTCTAAAAATAAACTAGATGAACTTTTAGAATACGGAAAAGAAAAATTGGGTGAAGTTGCAAAAGGTTTAGGCTCAACAACGAATACAGTCAGAAAAACGACCAAAAAAGCTGCAAACAAAGTTAAAGTAGAAGCACATCAAATCACAGGAGCGATAACTGAAAAAATAAAAGATGGTGCCGGATGGCTTGGTGAAAAAATCGGTGATGTTTGGGATTATATGGATAATCCAGGTAAGTTGGTTTCTAAAGTAATGGACAGTTTAGGCATCACATTTGGTAAAGGGGCTAATGCCACTGTAGAAATGGCCAAAGGTGCTTATTCCATACTTAAAAAGAAACTCGTAGATAAAGTTAAATCATGGTTCGAAGAATTTGGCGGTGCTGATGGTTCGGTATTTAGTGGATGGAGAGTAATGCAACGATTCTCAGCTCCTCCAAAACCGCCTAATCCTAACTATCCATTTAATGGCGGCGTCCATTATGGAGTCGACTATGATATACCTGAAAATACACCAGTGCGTACACCAATGGGTGGTCGTATACGTAATTGGTTTGATAATGGCGGAGGCGGTAATACAGTAACTGTCTCTAAAAATGGAACTTATTTATGGTTTATGCATTTAAATAAGCAATTGAGGAAAAACGGTGAGACAGTTAAAGCAGGTGACTTGATTGCGAAGTCTGGTAATACTGGTTCAATGACTAACTACCGTCATTTGCATTTCCAAGTTATGAAAGGCTCGGAATCAAATAGCGCGGCAATCGATCCAGAACCTTGGTTAGCAAAGAATGGAGCAGGTGCAGGTGCGCCAGGAGGAAGTGGATACAATAATGCACGAAAAGCTATCTTAAAAGCTCAATCTATTCTGGGCGGGCGATATCGTGCTGGATGGATTACTAATGAGATGTTACGTGTAGCACAGCGTGAATCCAATTATACGTCCAACGCTATAAATAACTGGGATAGCAACGCACGTGCAGGTACACCTTCAAAGGGTATGTTCCAAATGATTGACCCGTCGTTTAGAGCTTATGCAAAAGCTGGATTCAGCAATCCATTGAATCCTACGCATCAAGCCATATCAGCAATGCGTTATATTGTCGGTAAATGGGTTCCTATTATGGGTTCATGGCGTGCTGCATTTAAGCGTGCTGGAGATTATGCTTATGAAAATGGTGGGTTATCTACAACGCATAAACTAGCACAAATCAGTGAAGGTAATAAGGCAGAAATGGTAGTACCGCTTACTAAACGTACAAGAGCAATTCAATTGATTGAACAAGCGATGCGCTATATAGGTATGGAAACAGGAAGTACTAACGTTACTGTTAATAATGATAATTCAACAATCGAAAAGATATTAAGTCAACTTGTGAGAGTAAGTGATTATAACAATAAGCTTACTCAAACGATTATTAAGTTGTTAAGCAACTCAAAACAAGGTTCACCTAAAGATGCAGCAAAGGTTATATCTCAAATTTTAGGTGAGAATATGATGATGGCTAGTTATAGTCAGGGAGGTTAATGATGATAGACGGCAGATGGTTAAAAATTATTGATGAAAATGGAACAAAGGATATCAATGAGTATATAAATAACTTTATTTTTCTTGATGCTAAAGCCTCTTACCCTGTATCAGTCGAAGACAGTATAACTATGAAAGGAGTAGATGGTGAGCTACCAGGTGTAGCTTCATTTGCTCCTTTTAATTTAGTGGTTAAGTTTGGTTTTGATGGTATCGATGAAATAGATATTAATTTAATGGAACAAAAACTTAGAAGTATATTTTACAAAAGAACACCTTATTATATCGTAACGTCTGACAATCCAGGTATAAAGTATAAAGTTAATAATCCAGACATGAACCCAGACTATGCAGATTTTTCGACAACTCGGTTTGAAATGACTTTTAGTGTCAAAGATGGTTATTCAGAATCATTAAAAGACACAAGTCAATTTAGTTTATCAAGTGGTGATTGGCAATTTGAAGCAGGCGTTTTATCAGATGATGAAATTAAATACACACACGAGACAACAGCTTTTAAAATTTACAATGGTTCATCAGATACAATTAATCCATTATTAAGACATCGATTTAAATTACTAGTTAATATTGACGCACCTAAAGGTTTTAAACTTAATAATAAAACGACTGGAGATGTATTTGAATATAAAAAAGGTATCAAGAAAAATCAACAATTGGTTATAAATGGTGTCCATCCTTTCATTAATAATAAACGTGTAGGTATTGATACAAATTGGCAATGGCTCACATTGGCAAAAGGATTCAATGATATAGAAATTACAGGCGAGAATATAAAAGAAGTGAAAACTCAATGGATATTCCCGTTCATATATAGGTAGGTGAAGATATTGAAAGACATGATACTAAAGAACAGAAAAGGCACTTTCGGCGAAATATTAACCGATTATGACTTTGGTTCTTGGAAACTTAGTTATGAGCGTAACAATGAACGATCTATTGAGTTTACTATATATAAAACGTCTATGAATTGGGATTTATTTGAATCGTTGCTTAATGAAATGTTATTGGAATGGAAAGGACAAAACTATGTTGTGAAGTCTACAGCAATTAAATATGATGGTATGAACGTAGTGAATGAAGTCACTGCTAAACATATATTTATGGAGTTCCAAAATCATTATATCCAGAAAGATTTGGAAAATGAAGAACTAAACAACGAAGAAGATGAACAAGACGATAGTAAACCTACAATGACATTAGAACAGTATTTAGATTTTGGTTTTAAAGGTAACAAGATTGATTTCACTTATGAAATTGTAGGTAAATTTGACCAACGTGTAGCAGTAGATGAACTAGGTAATAAAAACGGAATGGAATTTTTAACAGAAGGTGCAGAGCTATTCAACTATATCTATTTTGCAGATAATAAAAAGATTTATATCTATGATGAAGCAAGCTTTTATAAAGCATCAAATATTCCGTTGATATATAAATATAACTCTAGTGAAGTACAAGCTACGACTACCACAACTGATATTAAAACGTATATACAGGGATTTGGTAAGAAGAAAACAAAAGCTGAAACGAATAACTATAATCCTATGAAACCTAAAGACTTAAACTACTCTGGCACATTCATCAAAGACGGTACTTGGCGTACTGAAAGCGTTGGTGCTAGTTACACAAAAACATTTAATTGTAAGTGGGGTAACGAAACGCTTGAATGGACGTTAAAGAAAATGGCTAAAGGCGGCGTGGTAGATGTTTACCTAGATGATGAGCATATGGGCAGATATGAATGTTATAGCAAAACTGCAACATCTGAAAAGATTATCATCGCTCAACGTTTATCAAAAGGCAATCATACGTTTAAAGCAGTGTTTAGAGGTGCGAAAAGTGGTGTTGATTATAAGAAATCTAAACCATGTATGTATGTGGGCACAGAGAAGTCAACAGTATTAAATCTAACAGCGGTGTTGAAAGGTAGTGACATTTACCATACTTACACTGAATATAAATCACCGAATTACGATATATTCCCGTTCGCGGAGGCACCTACTGTTTTCGACGACAATGCGTTGGATGAAGAAGATTTATTAAAACGTTTGAAAGAGGAACTGAACGATCAACCGACAGTTGAAGTATCGACGAACTATTTGGGTTCAGTAGAGGATAAACATTATCTTGGGAATGATGATATTAAAGAAAATAGTAAAATTCATTTTATTCATCAGCCGTTAGGATATAATCTTGATTTAAAAGTAGTAAAATTAACATATTCTCATCCGTTAGCAAACAATCCAGTTGAAGTAGATTTCAGTAACTCACCAATGGATATTATTAAAATTCAACAAGGTATTAATAGGAATATAAAGAAAATGAATAATTTGGTCAAGGACGGGTCAATTAGTGGCACGTCTTTTTCTATACCGGAAAACTATTCAGATATTGTGGGAGTGACTTTGATAAATGAGTAGAGAAATTAGCCATAGGTACCTAAAAGATAAAGAAGGGGAGTTTTACTTTCCTGTAACACATATAGATGCAATTCAAGGTATACCAACAGAAGAAGGCGATCCATTTAAAAATATAGATAGTAAAATTAAAAAGATAAATGATTCTATCGATAAAAATGATGCAACTATATATGCACAACGAAAAATTTTAGATAATTTGGTCGGCGATACAGGCTGGGTTGATGTTTCAATACCTGATGACATGAAAAACAATGCTGTTAAAAACGGATTTAAATCTGGTATTAGAGAGGTTAGAGTAGGTAATAACTTAACTTCTCATTTATTTGTGGTTCGTTCGATTCGATTGAATGTGTCAAATATAACAGGCTCTAATATGCAAATAGCACAATTACCAATTGGCTTTATTACTGATAATCAGTCTTTTTTAGGAAGACAAAACGGTTATAGAAATCCAATAACTATCGAATGTACTAAAGATGGTAAGGTAACAGCTTTCGTGCATCCTGATGAACAAAATAAAACTAACTGGGTCTATCAAGAATTTACTTGGTTGGAATAAAAGGAGTGATAAAGTGAAATTACAAAAAAATTATCCAATTGACATAGGTCAAAAATGGAGACATATGACAATTAATAATTTTAGAACGACTGAAAATTTTTATAATTATTTAATGGAAAGGTTAGGTAATCACAAAACTATAGAAAAACACGCACATAATGCGAAACAAATCGACTACAAACTGACTAACGTCCATGATGAGTTACAATACCAAGATGGAAGAATTGAAGGTTTGGTAGTCGGTCATAATGGAGACGGTATTGAAGAGCTAAAAGATAGTCGAACAGCGCTGGATGGGTCTAATCACGAACTTTTATCTAAACGATTAAAATATGATTTTGAAATTGTTAAAAATAAGATTGAAGAAAACTTTAATTATCTTAACAAGAAGATAGAACGTATTGTGAATGTTAATGATTACGGTGCAGATCCAACAGGAAAACAAGATTCTACTCAAGCCTTTAAGGAAGCGATGCGTGGCGGCAATGTTCATGTTCATATGACAGCTGGTACTTATAAAGTTTCAGGGATTAAATTACCTAACAATACGATTTTGTCTGGTGAAGGTAAGGATATTACATTTATTAAACTATCAGATGATGCACCAGCAGAAACTGTAGTTATTACCAATGAAGATATGACGGGGAATGGTCATAATATTGGTGTTTACGACTTTACAGTTGATGGAAATAAATTCAGACAAAGCAAAACATTAAAGCCTGCAGGAGGCTCACTGTCTTCAAACGTTAGGTTTGCAGGTGTGAAACATGGTTTTGCTAACAACATAAAATCAGTAGATGCATTACTACACGGCTTTGATGTTACTTACGCTAGTGATACTTATTTCTATGAAGGTGACGGCGTAAGAGTTAGTGAAGATTTAGAAAGTAGATACATTCATATTGATAGCTGTGAAGCTAGTGGCTTTGGTGATGATGGTATTACTACCCACCATTCAAGATATTTAGTTATTACAAACAACTATTCACATCATGCTACAGGTGGCGGTAACAATAACGGTATTGAAATTGACGATGGTTCACAACATGTAATGCTTGATAATAATATTACTGAAATGAACTATGGCGGTATCGAAGTTAAAGCTCATGCTCCGGCATCAGCTCCTAATAATGTTATGATTTCCAACCATATGTCTATCAGTGATAGTCGTTCTTATAATATTCGACATATCGGACACCATAGAGCAGGAGATCCTAAATCTAAAACAGCTCATAGCGTCATTGTAACAAGCAGTTCATCTATCACACCTTACGATAACAAAGTGTATCCCAATACTTCACCACGTGCATTAGTAATCAGTGGCTACACCAACGTTCAAGTAGATGGTTTTACAGCAGTTGGTGACGGTAGATATACAGCTGGGATGCCAGCAATTGCTGTTCAATTCATGTCTAACAATATTATGTTAAACAATATTAATATTACAGGATTCAAGAACTCACAAGCAGATATAAAAATATTCGGTGGAGCTAATAGAGGTAAGAAAATTACTTTAAGTAATATCAACATTTGGAACTCTTCTCAAAATATCGGTATTGCAGGCGGGGGAGGTATTTATGATTTCCGTATTATCAATGCCAATTTACAAGGACAAGGAACTGGTAACGGATTAGAGTTATACAATAACACAGCAGAGATTGTTGGAGTTAATGCAGAAAATTATAATAATGCAGCTTACATCACAAACAAAGCTTACAAAGTTGTACCAACAGTAGTCAAAGGTGGTTTCAGTGGAGGTTCTACTGGTTCAGCAGCAATTGCAGAACGTTCTGCAGTAATCGCTTCTACAGGTAACACATACGCGTTTAGTGATAGAAGCTGGGCGGCTGGTGCAGGTATGAATTCGAAAGTGTATGGTTCTCGTAGTGCAGTAATTAACGCGCTAGAATCTGAAACGTCCCAAGGTAACCACACACAAATGATATTAAATTCGAGAGGTATGAAAACGGATAAAAACTACACAGTAGCAATGGGGTATGGCATTGATGGTCCTTCAATTGAAAATACTTCGATAGAATTCAGACCAATAAGCGGTAATGCTTACTTTAAAGGTAAAATAACATCCGGAACAAGCTATGGTGACTATGCAGAGTATTTTGAAAGCCAATCAGGACAAGAAATTCCTAACGGGTATCTTGTAACACTTGATGGTAGATACATCCGTAAAGCTAATGTGAATGATGTCCCTATTGGTGTTATATCTGGAACTGCTGGAATTATTCTAGGTGATCAAATGTTTCATCATAAGGATAAATTCTTAAAAGATGAATTTGGTGTAATTCAAACTAAATGGACTACCAAAGAATGGAAAGATGATGAGGGTAATACTTATTCAGAAGAAGTAGAACTTCCTATCCCTAATCCTGGTTGGGAAGAATCAGATAGCGAATACGTAGATCGTTCAAAACGTCCTGAATGGAATGTTGTAGGCCTTGTAGGACAAGTGTACACACGTATTGACTCAACAGTGTCAGAAAATGACTATATTAAACCGGATAAAGGTATCGGCACTAAAGATAACAACAACGGTTTTTATCGTGTGTTAGAAATAACTACACCATATAATTCTGAAAAAGGGTACGGCGTTGCAGTCGTATTAATAAAATAAGGAGTGATAGCGTGAATAACGGAATAGATAAAAAAGCCTTATTTAAATTAAAATCTGAACCTTATTTAAAACCGATCTCTGATCTAGGGGTTGGTTTTTATAATTTAGATGAAAATACAGCAATATTAAGATTTCAATTAAGCAATTCAAAAGGACCTTTATTAATCCATGAAAACAACCTAACAGCATATGCTTATTTTGAGTCAAGTAATGGTAGTGCGTCAGATGTAATCGAACTAGAAATTGAAGACTCGTTTAACGGTATTGTAACAGTTACTTTAGATAAAGATTTTCTACAAGCTAGCACATCTACAAAAGTTAAAGGCCAAGTTTATATCGGAGTTAATAATGTAGATGGAAACCCCGAATACAATGAAGTTGCTGTATTTAGAGAATTTACTTTTGAAGTAGCAGATGCATTGATTAACAAAATTTCTTCATTTACTAAGATTGAACAAATTAGAATGTTTAGTCAACTCAAAATGAAGATTGAACAAAAAGTTAAAGATATAGAAGAAGCTATAGCAAATGGTGCAGACTATGTTGCTGAAATGAAATCAGTATTACAAGAAGGTATTGAAACGCTTAACGCTATTGTTAATGATGGAAAATCAGATATTAAAACATACATTACTCAAGCTAAAACTGATTTAACAAAACTTAAAGATAATGCTACAAAAGATATAACTACTACAGCTAACAATGCTAAAACAAGTGTTCAAGATACAGCATCAACAGCAGTGAATAATATTAATAGTAAAGCTACAGAAGCAACCGAGCATGTAGATGCAAAGGTTACTGAGTTTAATCAAACTGTTGAAGATAACGGATTCTTATCACCTCAAATATTAGATGAAGAACTAGGAAAGTTAGACTGGCAAAAATATAAACTAACTAATGATGATGGTAAATCACATAAATTAGTTAATGCCGAATTAGATAATCCGGATTTTCTAAGTAATCTAAAGCCAGGATTCTATTATTGCCCTTCACCCACAGGTTCGCCATTAGGCAAAAGTGGTTTTTTAGAAGTGTATGAATACGGCAATAATATTGTTAAACATATTTTTTTCAGACCTTTTAATTTAAACAGAATTTTTATGAAAAATTGTCACATATCTTGGTCAGATTGGAAAGAAATTACAAATAATCAAAACGACACTGGTTGGATTCCTTTCAACCTTATCAATGGTGCCGAAACTAACTCTGCTTATAATTATCGTGGAAGTAGAAATGGTTTCGGTTGTGCCTATAGAATTGTAACTAATGGCTCTGTAACGACAAAATATTTGAGGGTTAATGGATCTAACGTAGAACACAACATGGTTATCGCTCAACTTCCAAAAAACTTTGCGAAAAATCCACAGGTAGGATTTATTAGAGCTCCCCTAGCAAACAATGGAACTAGTATCATTGTTGAAAGCACGGGCGAGGTAAAATTATATGTCAATAATGAAGATAGTTGGGACTCTAGTAGTTATATATACGGCGAAATAAGTTGGATTGACTAAAAAAAGAGGTGAAGAAATGGTTAAACAAGTATATTTATATGATGGAACACCTTATCTAGCATTTGAAAATGAAGAAGGTGAATATCAATATCCTGACGAAGCATGGACTGAAACACCTCCCCCAGAAGGTATTTACAGTCCTTTTTATTTTAATGGTAATGAATGGGTAGGCGCTACTCGTGAAGAATGGTTAGAGAGTTTACCTAAAGATGAAGAACCACAATCAACAGACCAATCCATATTACAAATGGCACAAACACAAATGCAAGTCGCAGAAAGCTCTTACCAATTACGAGACACACAAAAGAAGTTAGCTTCAACTATGTTAGATAATGCCGAGAAAGATAAAAGTATTAAAAATTTAGAACAACAACAAGCACAAGTATTATTAGAGTTAGCTGAAATTAAAGGAGGAGAATAATATGTTTCCAGGATTCGATAATATCAAATATTTTTACGATAGAAATTGCTACACAAATTCACAAGTCAAAAGGTTTGTAGAGTTAGAATGTATTACTAAAGAGCAATATACAGAGATTACAGGTGAAGAATATCCGGAACAACCACAGGCTTAGGCTTGTGGTTTTTATTTAGATGAAAGCAGGTGAACGGATGAAAAAGCTGAATCTATCAGAGATGATAGC
>NZ_KV840342.1:25225-25829 GCF_001839185.1 Staphylococcus sp. HMSC65H10
CTGCTTTTTATAGAGAATTACACAACCTATTACCAATATGGAGCTGGGGGGCATTGTTTTTACTTTCAGGTATTTTATTAATGTGTGCAAGCTATCTACTACCTAAACAAAATCAAAAAAGTTATTGGCTAATCACAATTGGAAGTTTTATATCCTTCATTATGTATTTTATTATCACAAGTGCCAGTGTTTACAACGCAATTAATTGGTTATCGCCTATTCAATTTGCTACATTGTCGGGCATCTATTTAGTCTTGACATTTTTCGGAGGTTTCGAAATTTATGCCAGACGAAGTTAAATATGTACTACGTCATGAATGGGAAAGAGCGAATCGTAATATAGATGGGAAGATTAATGAAGTAGATAACAAGCATATAGCGTTGCATAATGATTTAAAATTACTGGTTACACGATTAAATGATAGTAACGATACATTAATCCAAAGCCAATTAACTACAAATAAGACTTTGGAAAAAATCAACGACAATCTTATAGGATTTAACAATCGTATCAAAGATGTTGAACATACTTCTGATACAACAATAAAAAGATTGGATTCGATTGAGAATTTTGTATCTGAAAGGCAAAAAGGAAATATGCAGA
>NZ_KV840342.1:25929-26488 GCF_001839185.1 Staphylococcus sp. HMSC65H10
ATTAAATGGAAGATAAAATCAAACAATTCATCGGCTTAATCGGTGGTTTTCTTGGCGCTTTATATCTTGCACTAAACACAAGTGGAATCAGCGCGGAATGGATTAATCCTCAAAAAGTAGATGCATGGATTAATGTGATCAATACTGGATTACCCCTCGCATTAGTATCATATGGTGTATGGAAGAATACATTTATTATTAAAAAATCAGCGCGTGACCAAGAAAAGTATTTAAAAGAGAAAGGATTGAAATAGAATGCTAACTGCTATCGATTATCTTACTAAAAAAGGTTGGAAGATTTCATCCGACCCACGCACTTATGATAACTATCCTAAAAATTATGGATATAGAAATTATCAAGAAAATGGAATTAATTATGATTCGTTTTGTAATGGTTACCACAGAGCATTTGATTTGTATTCTAATGCAACTAACGACATCCCTGCGGTAACTAGCGGTACAGTAGTCACTTCTGAAACACATGGCAATTTTGGAGGTACAGTGGAAATCAGAGATGCTAACGGCAACGATTGGATTTATGGCCACTTGCAACGTAATT
>NZ_KV840342.1:26588-27315 GCF_001839185.1 Staphylococcus sp. HMSC65H10
GTGGTATTCCAATTGAAAAATACGATATTAGTAAGTTGAATGCAAAACAAGATAAATCTAAAAACGGAAGTGAGAAAAAATTGAAACATATTTATTCTAACCACATCAAAGGTAATAAAATTACAGCACCAAAGCCAAGTATTCAAGGCGTGGTTATCCATAATGATTACGGAAGTATGACACCCAGCCAGTACCTGCCATGGTTATACGCACGTGAAAATAACGGTACACATGTTAATGGTTGGGCAAGTGTGTATGCTAATAGAAACGAGGTGCTTTGGTATCACCCTACAGACTATGTAGAATGGCATTGCGGTCATCAATGGGCAAACGGTAACTTGATCGGTTTCGAAATTTGTGAGTCATACCCTGGTCGTTTATCAGACAAGCTATTCTTAGAGAACGAAGAATCAACTTTAAAAGTTATTGCTGATGTCATGAAGTCTTACGACTTACCAGTAAACCGAAACACAGTAAGACTGCATAATGAATTCTTCGGTACTTCTTGCCCACATCGTTCATGGGAAATGCATGTCGGCAAAGGCGCGCCGTATACAACCGCTAACCAAAATAAAATGAAGGATTACTTTATTAGTCGTATTAAATATTATTATAACGGTGGTAAATTAAAAACAGGCAATGCGCAAGTGATCAAACAAAATGATGTTAAAAAAGAAGTTAAAAAGAATGAAAAACAACAAGTGGTTAAGACAACAGATTGGAAAAA
>NZ_KV840342.1:27415-28788 GCF_001839185.1 Staphylococcus sp. HMSC65H10
GTACTTGGTGGAAAAATGAACAAGCTACATTCAAGAATGGTAATGAACCTATTCAAGTATGGCATGTCGGTCCATTCCGTATTAATGGTAATGAAGCAGGTAAATTGCCAGCAGGCACAAGTATTAATTATGATGAAGTAATGTTGCAAGACGGTCATGTTTGGGTGGGTTACGACGGCTTTGAAGGCGAACGACTCTATCTGCCAGTAAGAACATGGAACGGTGTCGCACCACCTAATCATGGTGTGGGCGAACTTTGGGGTAGTATCAGTTAAGAAAATGCGTTATAATACAAACGCAAGGGGTTTTACCTTGTAATAATAATATAAAATCATCTCTATACTTTTATTGAGGGTTACCTACGGGTAGCCCTCTTTTTTATTGGAAATAGGACTAAGTAAAGTGAACTAAATATAAAAATTTTGCTTGTTTTATTGAAAAAGTAAGACAAACGTATTATAGTTATATGTGAAGAAAGTCAACTCTCTATTCCGTTCTTTCTTCCTAACTGTTATATTCTTGTTTAGTTAGTCTATTTTGTAACTTTGATAAGTTATATACAATTAGGAGTGGATTGTATAGCCCGGCAGAGGCCTAATATCTGACTGTTGGTCCCGCAGGAGACTTCTTCCTTGCCATCCACTCATATACATAATCCCTACTAACTTTTTGTGAGTAGGGATATTTTTAGGAGTGATTTAAGTGAGTAAATCAGCATATTTGAGAATAAATGATGAAAATGATGTTGATTTACAAAACATCTTAAATGATTTTATTGCTTGTTTTTGTAAGGGATATTTCGAAGTAAAAACAAAGTACAAGAAAATACCTGTTTTTCGAATATCCTTTCATAGAAATAATTTGCCTCACTTGTTAGGGTTACATTATATTCATAAAGGTATTAGCGCTAAAAAAATATTAGGAAGAATATATGATGGAACAATTACTAAATCTACTATAAAAACTCATCACGAATATTCTAAGATTAAAGATCGTCTTATTAATTATAATTTTTTACACAAGTGTTTTATCGATAAAAAAATAAAAGTATGTGTAATAGTACGAGAAAACTCTGTAAATCCACAAAAGTTAGATATAGCTTTTATAGATGATAGAAATAATAATATTATGATCTTAGGGTTAAGGAAAGGTTACAATAGTGATTTTTATAGCCCTGCTACAATGTATGTTTTAGGAAAAAATAGCTCATATCTTCGTATGAGAAGAACATATATAACTGATATTAATTGGGAAAATAATTAAGATAATTTTAAATCATACTTAACAACTGTTAAGCGTACTTGAGGCAACTGTTGCGGCGGTTGCCTTATTTTTATGTTATAATATCAATATGAAATAGTTGTTCCATGAAA
>NZ_KV840342.1:28888-46814 GCF_001839185.1 Staphylococcus sp. HMSC65H10
GACCGCTTAAAGTGTCTACATCACATTAACTGAGTATTCATATGTGCAGCTGACGAGTGACATAGCTCTGTGTCCCCGAATGGGGGTAGGTTGATGTGGTGTATATACATAACAAGACCCACCTATTAAGTTAGTTTTAGAATTATGATCTTTTAGAATGAAGTAGAATACATAACAAGACCCAAGGTCCCTAAAGTCCCTAAAAAGTCCCTAAACTTTGAAAAACTATGATAGTCTATGAAAGTGCAATAAGCTATAAACCGCATGGTTAAGGGATTTTAATAAACTATGAAATTAAAAAGTATTCTCACAAGGCAAAAATCATTTAATTTACAAACATGCGATCAGCACATTCACACAAGAACCATCAGTGGTTGAGTAATTTGTTCGTTTGTTTAATTCTAAAACCCAATCATCAGGAAAAAACATCATGTAACGGTTAGATTGCATATAATCTCACAATAGATGAATCATGTTGAACTGAGTTTTAGTACAAATTTATTTATTTAATTAATTGGTATAGGTAAAAAACACGAAGAGCAGCGTCTGGTATTAAGTGATACAACTTAATGCATAGTCGTTGCTTTTTTAATCATTCAATACATAAAAAGACCGTCTTATAATCATATAGTACATGGTTATAAGACGGTCTTTATTGTTCATTATAATAGTTCTTCGATATCTGATTTGATTTGACTTGGATTTTTTTGTGGTGAGAAACGATTGACTACATTGCCATCTCTATCTATTAAGAACTTAGTGAAATTCCATTTGATTTTACTATTGAAAAATCCATCTTGTTGTTCTGTTAAGTATTGATAAAGTGGATGTTGTTCAGGTCCGTTCACTTTAATTTTTTCGTGCATTGGGAAAGTTACCCCATAATTAATTTTACAATTTTGCATGGCTTCTTGACCGTTACCAGGTTCTTGCTTGCCAAATTGGTTACAAGGGAATCCTAATACGACAAAGCCTTGATCTTGGTATTGTTCGTAAAGCTCTTGCAAGCCTTCAAACTGTGGCGTAAAGCCACATTGACTCGCTGTGTTGACGATTAACATGACCTTTCCTTTGTATTGATCTAGTTGATAGGTTGTGCCATCGGTTTTTGTAACTTCAATATCATATATGCTCATGTTTTCTTCACCTCGATGTCCCAAACTTAACACATTTCGCCTGAATAGTCTTTAGATATGCTCTATGATAAAATGGAATAGATTACTAGTAGATTGAATAAACATTCAAAATGACCGTAAAATGAATTTAAGGAGGATACATTTTTGCCTCAAGAGAGAATATTTGATACAGAAGAAGCGGTAGAAAAAGCATTATTAATCGGGGTAGATGCATATGATGAAAAACAATTCGATTTCCGTGAAACCATGGATGAATTAAAAGCACTTGCTGAAACATGCCGATTAGATGTTTTAGGTGAAATTACACAACAAAAAGACCGTATTGAAGATAAATCGTATGTTGGTAAAGGTAAATTACAAGAAATTAAAGATTATGTAGAAATGTATGATGTCGATGTCGTTGTAGCTAACGATGAACTGACAACTGCACAATCTAAAAGTCTGAATGATAATTTAGGTATTAAAATTATAGATAGAACCCAATTAATATTAGAAATTTTCGCGATGCGCGCAAGCAGTAAGGAAGGTAAACTGCAAGTTGAATTAGCACAACTTGATTATTTAATGCCACGTCTGCAAGGTCATGGTAAAAGTTTATCTAGACTTGGTGGCGGTATCGGAACAAGAGGTCCTGGTGAAACAAAATTAGAAACAGACAGACGTCATATTCGTCGCCGTATGAATGAAATTAAACACCAACTTCAAACTGTAGTCGAACATCGTGAACGCTATCGTTCTAAACGTAGACAAAATCATGTGTTCCAAGTAGCTTTAGTAGGTTATACGAACGCTGGTAAATCAACTTGGTTTAATATTTTAGCGGATGAATCTACGTATGAAAAAGATATTTTATTCGCTACATTGGATCCGAAAACACGCCAAATCCAAGTGAATGATGGTTATCATTTAATTATCTCTGATACAGTTGGTTTTATTCAGAAGTTACCGACTACGTTAATTGCCGCATTTAAATCCACATTAGAAGAAGCGCGCGATGCGGATTTACTACTTCACGTCGTTGACGCAAGTAATGAAGAATATCGTACGCAGTATGATACGGTTAACCGTATCATTGGCGATTTAGATATGGATAAGATTCCACAAGCAGTCATCTTTAATAAGAAAGACTTGAACGAAGGACCAACCCCTGCATCGCAATTGCCGAATGTATACGTTTCAGCACGTGATGAAGCGGATGAAGAAAAAGTAAGACAGTTATTAATAGACCAAGTAGAAAAACAAATGGAACCTTATGAAGAGACAGTTCCTGCAGATGATGCAGATCGTCTATACTTCTTAAAACGTCATACGTTGATTCATAAACTTGAATTTAACGAAGAAAATGAAAGTTATGAAGTAGAAGGTTATAGAAGAAAAGCAGAAGAAAATGGAGAGAAGTAAGCACCATGGATTTAGAACAAATTATTCAAGAAACAGAAACAGAATTACAACCTTATTTTAAAACAATTGAAGCTTGCGCTTATCGTAATCAAGCCAAAGTGTTAGATGCCTTTCACGCAGTGAAAGCGACAGAATCTGATTTGCAAGGGACAACAGGTTATGGTTATGACGACATCGGTCGTGACCATTTAGAAGAAATCTATGCGCATACGTTTAAAGCTGAAGATGCGTTAGTCAGACCGCAAATTATTTCTGGTACGCATGCGATTACTGTCGCTTTACAAGCCAATCTAAAACATGGTGATGAATTATTATATATTACCGGCAGCCCTTACGACACACTGTTAGAAGTCATCGGTGTCAATGGTAATGGTATCGGCAGTTTAAAAGAGAATGGCGTATTATATAACGAAGTCGCTTTAACAGAAACTGGACAAATTGATGTTCCTGCAGTACTGAATGCGATAAATGACCATACAAAAGTGATCGCAATACAACGTTCTAAAGGTTATGATCAACGCCCATCAATTATGGTGGATGAAATTAAACGTGCAGTGGCTGATATTAAAGCAGAACATCCTGATGTGATTGTCTTTGTAGATAATTGCTATGGAGAGTTTGTAGAAGATGAAGAGCCGATTGAAGCAGGTGCAGATATCATGGCAGGTTCACTCATTAAAAATCCAGGTGGCGGTTTAGCACGTATCGGTGGCTACATTGTTGGTAAAACAGATTTAATTGAACGTTGCGGTTATCGTTTGACTGCGCCAGGTATTGGAAAAGAAGCCGGGGCTTCTTTAACTGAACTGCCAAGTATGTATCAAGGTTTCTTCTTAGCGCCACATGTGGTTAGTCAAAGCTTGAAAGGTGCATTATTTACAAGTTTATTCCTAACCAAATTAAACATGAATACTGTACCGGCATTTGATACACCTAGAACGGATTTAATTCAAACTGTTCAATTTGATACAGCAGAACAAATG
Organism: Staphylococcus sp. HMSC65H10; assembly: GCF_001839185.1. Lineage (NCBI taxonomy): Bacteria > Bacillati > Bacillota > Bacilli > Caryophanales > Staphylococcaceae > Staphylococcus > Staphylococcus sp. HMSC65H10. The sequence goes on from NZ_KV840342.1 coordinate 32,409, forward strand.
ATTCGCTTTTGCCAATGTATTCAAGCCGCTTCACCTATCAACGCACACTTCAGTCCAGAACCAAGTTACATGCCGGGTTATGAAGATGATGTGATTATGGCAGCTGGGACATTCGTACAAGGTTCATCTATTGAACTTTCAGCAGATGGTCCAATCAGACCGCCATATGAAGCTTATGTTCAAGGCGGCTTAACGTATGAACATGTTAAGTTGGCAGTCACAAGAGCTGTTCAACAAATGAATGAAGAAGGTCTTATCTAAAATAAAGCAACCGACACAATTTTGCGTCGGTTTTTTAATGAAAACACAGAAAAAATACTATGAAGTATATGAAATTTAAAAAATAAAAGATATAATAAAAATGAACATGTGAGAGAAAAAGAAGGTACATGAATCAACGAAGTGGAGGAGAACGTTATGGTTCTGACTTATCGTACCTTATTATTTGTCTTATCATTAATGATGCTGTTGTGTTTTGAAGCAAGTAAATCTTTAGGACCTGTATTTTTCTATTCGGTGTTAGGAATATATATGGTAGCAGTTTCTTTCATTTTGTATAAACTTGGTAAGATAAAACGCAATAAAAGATTAAGATAGCAACAAAAAAGAGGCCAGTCGGCCTCTTTTTTTATCCCTATTGTTTAGCACCTGTGTGCGTAGTGATTAATACAATTTCATGTATTGTTCGCGTTCCCACTCAGATACTTGTGTTCTATAGTAATCCCACTCAATTGATTTAGAGTTGATGAATTGATTATAAATGTGTGAACCTAAAGCATCTTTAACAATTTTGTTTTCACGCATTGCTTTTAATGCTGTGTAAAGTGTTGAAGGAAGATCTTCGATACCGATTGCTTCACGTTCGTCACGGTTCATTTCATAGATATTTTGGTTTACAGGTTCAGTAACTTTAAGTTTGTTTTTGATACCGTCTAAACCAGCTTCTAAGATTGCTGCTAAAGCCATGTATGGGTTAGCTGCTGGGTCAACTGAACGAACTTCTACACGTGTAGATAAACCACGTGAAGTTGGGACACGTACTAATGGAGAACGGTTTTTACCACTCCAAGCGATATAACATGGTGCTTCGTAACCTGGAACTAAACGTTTGTATGAGTTTACTAATGGGTTACATACAGCAGTGAATCCACGTGCGTTTTTCAAGATACCTGCGATGAATTGGTAAGCTTCTTCAGTCATTTGGTCACGACCATTTGGATCGAAGAATGCATTTTCTTTACCTTTGAATAAAGAAACGTTGAAGTGCATACCGCTTCCGTTTACACCAAATAATGGTTTTGGCATAAATGTCGCATGTAAGTTATGTTTACGAGCAATTGTTTTAACAACAAGTTTGAAAGTTTGGATGTTATCACAAGCAGTGATGGCATCTGCGTATTTGAAGTCGATTTCATGTTGGCCAGGCGCAACTTCGTGGTGGCTGGCTTCAATGTCAAAGCCCATGTCTTCTAATTCTAATACGATATCACGACGGCAGTTTTCACCTAAGTCAGTAGGAGCTAAGTCGAAGTAACCGCCATGGTCATTTAATTCTAATGTTGGTTCGCCATATTCATCTAATTTGAATAAGAAGAATTCTGGTTCAGGCCCTAAGTTGAAATCAGTGAAGCCTAATTCTTCCATTTCGTTTAAGACACGTTTCAAGTTAGTACGTGGGTCACCAGCGAATGGTTTACCATCTGTACCGTATACGTCACAGATTAAACGTGCAACTTTACCTTGACTTGCTGTCCAAGGGAAGATAACCCAAGTGTCTAAGTCAGGGTGTAAATACATATCTGATTCTTCAATACGAACGAAACCTTCGATTGAAGATCCGTCGAACATCATTTCATTATCTAATACTTTTTCTAATTGACTTACAGGTACTTCAACATTTTTGATTGTTCCTAAAATGTCAGTGAATTGCAAGCGTAAATATCTTACGTTTTCCTCAGTAGCAAATCTGCGGATGTCATCTTTTGTAAATGTACGTTTTGCCATGTTTTAAATCCTCCAGTGAATTATTTGATAAAACGAGATAGGTCGCCTCGATTTATCGGGATAGCTTCCTGTTGCGGTTTCTGTGTTGCTTCAACGATAACGTGTTTTCTGATGGCTTTTTCATCAGTAGACAAATGTTGATCATCTTGATAAATGATTTGTTTGATTGCTTTTAGGTTAAACCCTTTTTCTAATAGGTGTTTGATTTCTAACAGGCGATCTAAATCATTCATCGAAAATAATCTTTTGTTACCGGGTGTTCTCTCTGGTTTAACGAGTCCATGTGCTTCGTAATACCGTACCTGTCTTGGTGTTAGCTCAGTCAATTGATTTACGACACTCATAGAGAAGACGGCCATGTTTCTGCGAAGTGCATCATTTGACATTTCTCCATCACCTCTATTTTTGAACTTGTTATTAACTTATCACAAATAAACCGAAATTACAAAAATATGTAAGGTTTCCTGACATCAGTATAAAAAGCCTTATATATCAAGGGTTCAACATGTCTTTTCTGATAATTCTAACAAATTAAAACACGAACCATTCAAAAATATTTCACATTTTCGTTCCGATTTACTGTGTTTTTACTTAAATAAGAGAGAATCTACTATGACTTTCTCTATGTAAAATTATACCTAAGTTGCGTTAGACATAAACATCTGACTAAATGAAATGTGAAATCAGACGTACTCAAGTACTGATATTTCAGTTGTTTATATGATGTCTTAAGCGATTATAAATGTTAAAATAGTTTTATCTTATTTATATTAAATGATAGACGTTTTAACTTACCATTAAATCAATGTAAGAGTTTAAAATGAATCGCAAGAATGGAGTTGAGACAATGATAGCCTTTTACGTACCAGGATTACTAGGTGATATATTGCTAGGCATATTTATCTTATTCACAATCTTGAATTTGATTGTTGCCTTTAATATCATCTTCTTGAAAAATAGGTCGACAAGTGCCACATGGGCTTGGTTGTTTATTTTATTTATCGCACCTGTGTTAGGTTTCTTCTTATACATTTTATTTGGAAGAGGCGTATCAAAGAAAAAGTTATACAAAGATTACAGAAAAGATATAGAACAATTTGATGATATTATCAATGAACAACGTTACCAAGTTCAACAAAATCAGATACAAAGTGATAATGAAATAGTTCAACGACATCATGACTTAGTAAATATGCTGTTAACGAGACAACCTGCTTTCTTAACAGAAGGTAATGATATCGATGTGTTTGTCGATGGCCATAAATTATACGATCAAATGATTGAAGATATTAAAAAAGCGGAGTCTTTCATCCACTTAGAGTATTATGTATTTGAATTAGATGGTTTAGGCCATCGCATTATTGATGCTTTAGAAGAGCGTTTAGAAGCGGGTGTAGAGGTCTTATTATTATATGATGATATTGGCTCGAAAAAGTTAACCTTGCGCCAATTCAAGCGTTTTAGAAAGCTTGGTGGGCAAGTTGAAGCTTTCTTCGCAAGCAAACTGCCGTTAATCAACTTCAGAATTAATAACCGTAACCATAGAAAGATTGTTGTAATTGACGGTCAAATCGGTTATATCGGTGGTTTCAACGTTGGAGATGAATACTTAGGCTTAAGTAAAAAATTCGGTTATTGGAGAGATACACATGTCAGAATTAAAGGTTCTGCAGTGGATGCGTTAGAATTACGCTTTATGTTGGATTGGAACTCTCAATCTAAACGTCAAACGTTGCCATATAAACCTAAATACTTCCCAGTGAAAGAAGATGTAGGGGAAGCTTCTGTTCAGATTTGTTCAAGCGGACCTGATGATAACTGGCATGAAATTGAATTCGGTTATACAAAAATGATTAACTCAGCCAAAAAATCGATTTATATGCAGAGTCCTTACTTCATTCCAGATAATTCTTATATCAACGCGTTGAAGATGGCCGCAAATTCAGGAGTAGACATTCACTTGATGATTCCTGATATGCCTGACCATCCGTTTGTATACTGGGCAACATATTATCATGCGGCAGAGCTATTAGACTCAGGTGTCAAAATCTATACGTATAATAATGGGTTTATCCATTCTAAAACGATGGTAATTGATGATGAAGTCGCTAGTGTCGGTTCAGCCAACATGGACTTCAGAAGCTTTGAATTAAACTTTGAAGTCAACGCTTTTATGTATAACAAAGAAATCGCTACAGAGTTACGTAAAGCGTTTGAACATGATGTCACACTTTCAACAGAATTAACGAAAGCACGTTATGCGAATCGTTCATTCTGGATTAAAATGAAAGAGGGCTTCTCAAAACTGATTACACCAATTTTATAAGATAAGAAAAACTCGGAAGTGAGCTGTCTCATTTCCGAGTTTATTTATACTATGTTATTTTCTTTTATTGTGTTTATCTTGATTTTGCTGGATGATAAATAAAATAAAACCGACGAGCATTCCCATTAAGATGCCAATAATAGCTGTGACTAGTAATGGAAACTCATATACATATTGCAAAATCAAGCCGACGATAATTGCGACTGCAACGGCAACAATCGTTACAATATTTTCTTTAATGGCTTGCATAGCGCGCCTCCTCATCAAATTCCTTGTTTCTATCATACCAAATTTTTGTGCATCAGAGAATTGACGCACCTATGAAAAAATAGGTATGATGAGTCGGTGATAACTTTAATCAAAGCAGGTGAAAATTTTTGAAACGTAAGTCTATGTCGTCAATCATTGTAATTGCAGTGATTGCTGTAATTGTTTTAGGTTTCCAATACTTTAATCATTCAGGTCCCTTTAAACAAAGTGGTGGAGAACAAGCGTCGACATCGATGGGGGATAAAGAAGCGGTTACTGTCAAACGTGTTATTGATGGTGACACCTTTATCGCAACAGATAAAGATAATCGTGAAATTAAAGTCAGAATGATTGGTATGGATACACCAGAAACAGTTAAACCTAATACACCTGTACAACCGTACGGGAAAGAGGCTTCAAACTATACCAAGAAGCATTTAAATAACCAAAAGGTTTATTTAGAATTTGATAAAGAGCCGAAAGATCAATATGGCCGCTATTTAGCTTATGTTTGGTTAGATGAGAACCATATGTTTAACGAAGAATTAGTTAAACAAGGACTTGCACGTGAAAAGTACTTTGCGCCAAATGGCAAGTACCGAGATGTGCTTAAAGAGGCTGAAAGAGAAGCGAAACAAAAACATTTAAATATTTGGAGTTAAAAAATAACGGACAAGCTGAATGTGCTTGTCCGTTATTTTAATTAAGGTTGATTGATGTAGCCCAGAATCTTTTCGCAATCTTGTTCAGTGATTTCATGTTTTGACTGCATAAATATATTGCGAATCGCATCTTTTAAGTCATGCTTAGAAGTTGCGGTTTCAACATATTTTTGACGTTCAGTCGGACCATCAATGATATTTACAGAACCGTCACTAAAGTATACTAAACCGACACTTGAAATTTTTTGATTGAAGTTCTTTTCGTAAGCATCTTTTAGTTCTTTAGAGTTCACAGAAGCTGTAAGGTAGGGGTCATAGTCATAGAAATCAAAAGTGACACTGTTGCTTTTGACTTTTTCAGTGAACGTATAAATATCTTCTCTTGTTGACTGGAATTGACTTTGATATTGATCTGCAATGTAATGCCCGATAATTTGATCAATATCTTCTACATTTGTATCAATAGGTTTTTCAGGTTCAGCACTGAAATGATAAAATGTTTTTTCTTTCCAGTTCTTCACGTCGATATTTAACAACCCTTTATCTGTGATGACTACATAATCAAAAGTACGCAAGAAATCGAAGAGTGGATGTTTAACAGCAACATTGCCTGTTGAAACAATATGATAAAACTTAACTTCTCCATTTTCTCTTAAGCTTTGCATAACTTTCTCGATAGATTGTTTAGCTTTGCGTACACCATAATGATGTTGTTGTGTACCATCATTAATGATTTGATTTTTCAATGATGCGACTTCTGTACGTAAGGTGTTGACCTTGCTTACAAGTTGATTTTTTGAATAAATCTCTGTATCTAGTCTGTGCTGCATTAAGCTGCGTGATACAACAAGCGCAATGGCCAAAATCACGATGACAGCAACTAGAAGTAATATTAAATACATACCTATCATTCCTTACTCAATAAAAAGTAGTTAAATTTAAACATACCCTAATAATCTAACTCTTAGTGGTAAAAATCAATAATAAAGTCTTAACAAAATATTAATGTAACATTTATGACATATTATGATAATACTAAAAAAGTTCCATACGAATATGTAGGAAATGTGTCTGGAACTTTAATCGTTAAATTCAATTTTAAGTGTTTGGTTTCAACTCAGCTTGGGAATCAATGAAATATCTTAAAAACTATTACGCTTTTGTATCTTGTAAGATAGATTTTTGTAAAGCGTCAAATTCCTCAAGCAGTTTCAATGCTTTTTTCGTTTGTGCGCTTGTAATAGTAATGAAAATTTTTCGTTCATCATCGATGCAGCGTTGCTTGCCGATGATTTTCATTTCCGTTAATGTGCTGAACGATTTATGAATTTCCATTAAACTGAAATTCATACCGTGTTTCACTTCAAGAAGAGGAATAAGTTTCTTTTGGCGATCTAAAATGTGTTTTAAAAATAATAAATCGTTGAAACGTAAGTTATATTCCTGCTTCAAAGCTTTAATTAATTCTTTTCGATGCAATTCATAGTAAAAAATCGATTCTGTAGACTGTGTTTTTTCAGAATACATGATTTCACCTCGTGTTGTATTTATAATATCTTGCGTCTACATTATTATAATAAAAAAGTTATACTTTGAAAAGAGATATTCTTTAGTTTTAACTTAAATTATTGTATCTATTTTTAAAAATTCAATTAACGAATGAAAATAAAGTTTATAAATCCAATAGGGTTACTTGGTATAACAAAAGGAGTTTAAAAATTGTTCTCTATTATAAAGAATAAAACAGATTTATCAGACTTTTATAATAATATTCCTCCTAATGCAGTTATCGCATTAGATAATCATCCTATCTCTTATTATGTGTTAGACTGTTTAGCTGAACAGGAGAGACATGTTTCTGTTGTCACATTTTCCACAGATATTATGCAGTATGTGTGTCAAAATACTTTTTCAAATATTATTTTTGCGCCAGGTAAAGTGGATTCAAGCTTACATATTATTACTGGTGATACAATGGTGGAATCATTTAAAACTCTTCAAATAGATGTCTATTTCTGCGCAGCGAGTTACATAGATGAACAAGGTAGTTTATATCAAGTGCATTCACAAATAGGGGCATTGCAAAAAACGTTGATCCAACAAGCGCGACACAGTTATGTCGTTAATTATCCTGATTTTATAGAATCAAATCAGCGTTATATTCATATCGGATATGTAAATTAAATGATAGACAAGTAGTGAAACACACGCTAAAATGAATATGAATAGAGAGAAAATACAACCGTTATTGTAAGCGCTTACTAGTAGGAGGTGTCAGAATGCAAAAGTCTAATAATGAAGATTTAAATTTCTTGGTTGATAGATTAATAGAGAATACCAATGATGAAATCAAATTTTTCGGAGAGACTGCAAAACTTTTATTCTTGAAAAATGAATTTATTATTAACGATACAGTAGATATTTGCGTAAAACGTAAGAACCTTACTAAAGTTTTAAAGAATATCCCGGATAATTATCGTATTCGATACATAGATTCAGAAGGGAATGTCAGTGAAAAATTAAGAGATACGAAATTCTCTCAACTAACACATTTAGAAGTAGAAATACATGGGCAAAGAATTATGACTATTTATATTTATGATGTACATAACAAAGAGTGGATGTTTAGATTCAACCACAACATTCGATTGCCTGAAAAACATATTTATTTCCATTCTTTACCTTGGGGCGTTGATTATATTAAACCAGAAATCGTTCTGATGTATGAGTTGCTGCAACCTTCAGTACATCGCAGTAGTTTTAACAACAAAGCTGTGATTGATGCATTGAGTTATTATCAATTCGTTATGTTACGTGTGGTCGTAGGTGAAGAACGTCTACATGATGCATTATACGCATCGTAAAAAGAACAAGAGCGTTGCTTAGTCGCAACACTCTTGTATTTTTATATCTTTAAATTTTAACTAAATATTGTTTAAATTCAGATTATTTTAATTGTAAATTTTCTTTCGCATGGGCACAACTTCCATCATATACTGCACGTACGGCATCGTCAGCATCCTTAACGCTGATACCGAACATCATTGAAATTTCAGACGCACCTTGGTTGATCATTTTCAGGTTGATATTCGCTTTAGCGAGTGCAGATGTGATCATATTGGCAGTACCGACCATTTGGTTCATACCTAAACCAACAACCATCATCACAGCTAAGTCGTTATCAATACCTAATTCATCAACATCACATTGTTTACGAATTTCATTTAACACTTTTGTTTCTTTGCCGCGAATTTGATGTGTTCGCATGATAATACTGACGTTATCAATACCAGAAGGCATATGGTCAAATGAGATATTGTAGTCTTCAAGTACTGATAAGATTTTACGTGTGAAACCAACTTGTCTGTTCATTAAGTATTTACGTACGTTAATGACTGTAAAGCCTTTGTCACAGCTAATACCTGTAATCAAGTGGTCTGGTTTAATTTCACGGTCGTATCTGATGAAAGTACCTGGATCTTCAGGACGATTTGTATTTTTAATAACGACTGGAATACGTTCTTTTTGTACAGGTTGAAGGGCTTCGTCGTGGAAAACACTAAAGCCTGCATATGAAAGTTCACGCATTTCGCTATATGTTACTTCTTCCATAATTTCAGCGTTTTTGATTAAGTTCGGATTTGCACGATAGATGCCTGAAACATCTGTAAAGTTTTCATACAACGTTGCGCGTACACCGCGTGCCAAGATTGCACCAGTGATATCAGAACCGCCGCGAGGGAAAGTGACAACATTACCTTGTTTCGAGTAACCGAAGAAACCTGGAACGATAATTTTTCCTTCAATTTTTCTTAGATTGTAAATTTTATCATAAGATTCTTCTAAGATTTGAGCAAATTGAGGCGTGTTGGTTACGGTAATACCTGCGTCTAAAGGAGACGCATATGTAGTTGGAACACCTTGAGCGTTATTATATTGCGCGATTAAGCGAGCGTTAAAGTCTTCACCACAAGAAAGTAATGCATCTTTTAAACGAGGCGGATTGCTTTGGTTGGCTTTGATACGCTGTTCAAGAATATCATCGAATTCTGTTAAAATATTTTCGTCCATGTTTAAATCACGGATGATATCTGCATAACGTTCGATAATTTCTTCCTTTTTATTTTGATAATCTAATTTTGCTACACTTTTTTCATAAAGCCTAAGCAACAAATCTGTTGTCTTAATATCTTCAGAATGTCTTTTACCAGGAGCAGACACAACGATTATTTTTCTTTCGTCATCGCTATTGATGATGTTTAACACTTTCTGAATTTGGCTTGCTGAAGCGACGGAACTACCGCCAAATTTAGCTACTTTCATATTTAATCAACCTTTCTATCAATCTTAATAATATACTGCTTTGTTTTTTGGGTGAAAAATGCTAAAATTTCAACATATTCCAAATTTTTTGAACTTTACAATTTTGATGAATGAATTTATACTAAACCATAATCAAGTATTTTTCAATAGTACAGGTGTTTTTTTAGAACGAACAAACGGAGGAATGTAATTATGAAGAAGTTAAACATCGCTTTGCTCGGTCTGGGAACAGTGGGCTCAGGAGTAGTTAAAATTATTGAAGAGAATCATCAACAGATTAAAGATACGATTCACAAAGATCTTCACATCAAACATATTCTTGTTAGAGATAAAAAGAAAAAACGTCCCTTAAATATCAGTAAATACCATCTGACTGAAGATGTGGATGAAATCTTAAATGATGATGAAGTCGACATTGTGATTGAAGTGATGGGCGGTATCGAACCTACTGTTGAGTGGTTGAAAAAATCATTAAAACAGGGCAAACATGTGATTACTGCTAACAAAGATTTATTAGCGGTTCATTTACGCACATTAGAAGATTTAGCAGAAGAAAATGGCGTTGCTTTAAAATTCGAAGCCAGTGTGGCAGGCGGTATTCCAATCGTCAACGCAATCAACAATGGTTTAAATGCGAACAACATCAGTAAATTCATGGGTATTTTAAACGGTACATCCAACTTCATTTTATCTAAGATGACAAAAGAGGGCGCAAGCTTTAAAGAAGCTTTGGATGAGGCACAACGTTTAGGTTTTGCTGAAGCAGATCCAACCGATGATGTTGAAGGTATCGATGCGGCACGTAAAGTAGTCATCGTTACATACTTATCATTCAACCGAGTTATCAGCTTAGACGAAGTTAAAGTAACAGGTATTTCTGAAGTAACAGTAGAGGATATCAAAGCCGCAACAGCGCTTGGTTATAAAATTAAATTAATCGGTAAAGGTACATTTGATAATGGTGTTATTGAAACTTCTGTTGCACCAACCTTAATCGATGAAAGACATCAATTAGCATCAGTTGAAGATGAATATAATGCGATTTATGTTATCGGCGACTCTGTTGGAGAAACGATGTTCTATGGTAAAGGTGCAGGTAGCTTAGCTACAGGTAGTGCAGTAGTCAGCGACTTACTAAACGTCTCACTACAATTCGAATCTAACTTGCATACTTTACCGCCGCATTTCGAATTGAAAACAGGTCATGCAAAAGAAATGATCGACGCAGATGAACCGACAAAATTAAAAGAAAAAGGTAGTTACTATGTTGTTTTACAAACAAATGGTGCACCGGTTAAACGAGTGGAAGAAGAAGTTAAAGCACAATTACCGCTTCACAAATCACTCAATGTCATTGAACGAGATGACAACACAGCAGCTGTCATTGTAAAAAGTATCAATGTTCCAGCTGATGAAATTTTAGCACAAGGCAAATATCCAGTGGAAAAAGTTTATCCAGTAGAAGGGGTTTAATTAAAATGAAAAGATGGCAAGGTTTAGTACAAGAATACAAAGCATATCTCCCAGTTAACGACAACACACCGAATGTAACTTTAAATGAAGGCCAAACGCCGTTGATTCATTGTGATACATTATCAGACATGTTAGGTATTAACTTGTTTGTAAAATTTGAAGGTGCCAATCCAACAGGTTCATTTAAAGACCGTGGTATGGTCATGGCAGTCACTAAAGCAAAAGAAGAAGGTAAAAAAGTAGTGATTTGTGCATCAACAGGTAATACTTCAGCTTCTGCAGCTGCATATGCGGCACGTTCAGGCTTGAAAGCAATCGTAGTTATTCCTGAAGGTAAAATCGCTTTAGGTAAATTATCACAAGCTGTTATGTACGGTGCAGAAATTGTATCGATTGAAGGCAACTTTGATGAAGCGTTAGAAATTGTTAAAGAAGTTGCGAAAGAAGAAGGCGAAATTGAACTTGTTAACTCAATTAACCCATACCGTATCGAAGGCCAAAAAACAGGTGCATTTGAAGTAGTCGATCAATTAGGCGGCAAAGCACCAGATGTATTAGCCATCCCTGTCGGTAACGCAGGTAACATCACTGCGTATTGGAAAGGCTTCAAAGAGTTTAATGATAAACATCAAACAGGCTTACCGAAATTATTTGGATTCCAAGCGGAAGGTGCATCACCAATCGTACAGAACAAAGTCATTAAAAATCCTGAAACAGTCGCAACTGCGATTCGTATCGGTAACCCAGCAAGTTGGGATAAAGCAGTGAAAGCTTTGGATGAATCTAACGGCTTGATTGATAGTGTGACAGATGAAGAAATCTTAGAAGCTTATCAATTACTTGCTTCTAAAGAAGGTGTGTTTGCAGAACCTGCAAGTAACGCTTCAATTGCTGGATTAATTAAATTGCATAGAGCTGGTAAATTACCAAAAGATATTACAGTCACTGCAGTGTTAACTGGTAATGGCTTGAAAGACCCTGATACTGCCATCTCATTATTAGACAACCCGATTAAATCTTTACCAAATGATAAAGCAAGTATTATTAAATATATCAAAGGAGCTATACATTAATGGGAGAAAGTTTAAAACTTAAAGTTCCCGCTTCTACTGCCAATCTTGGCGTAGGCTTTGATTCAATCGGACTCGCATTAAATAAGTTCCTATATGTTGAAGCAGAAGTGAGTGCAGATGATCGATGGCACTTCCATCATAAAGGTGACAACTTGCATGGCTTACCGACAGATGAACACCATCTGATTTATCAAGTTGTACAGTTTCTTGAACAGAAATATGATATGTCAGTGCCTCCGTTAGATGTCACTATGCGTAGTGAAATTCCTTTAGCCAGAGGACTTGGGTCCTCGGCTTCTGCTTTAGTTGCAGGTATTTATTTAGCAGATTTCTTCGGTCACTTACAATTATCAGAATTTGAAATGGTCGAAGCAGCAACAGAAATAGAAGGACATCCAGATAATGTTGCCCCTGTGATTTATGGTGGGATGATTGCTGGATTTTATAATCATGAAACAAAAGAAACATACATTTCTTCAATAGAACCTCCATACGTGAACCTCGTGATCACTATTCCAAGCTACGAGTTGAAGACACATGACTCTAGACAAGTTTTGCCGAAAAGCTTTGAACATGAACAAGCGGTTCAATACAGTGCCATCAGTAACACGATGTTAAGTGCATTGATGCAGCATGATTATCAATTAGCAGGTATGTTGATGGAAATGGATGGGTTCCATGAACCGTATCGTCAAGATTTAATCCCAGAATTTCAACGCGTTAAAGCGTTAGGTCGTGAATATCATGCTTATGCGACAGTTATCAGTGGGGCAGGTCCGACGATTTTAACATTAATTGATCCTTTTAAAAGCGGTAAATTAGTCAGAAGATTGAACAAAGAGTTGCCAGATTGTGAATCTGAATTAATTTCAGTTAATAAAAGCGGAATTATCGTTGAAAAAGTTTATGATTAATGAAGAAATGCGATATAATTTGATGGAATACGCTTGAAAGGAGCACTGCACATCAAATGAGCAGCTATAAAATGATAGTAATGGATATGGATGATACTTTGTTGAATTCAGAGAATCAAGTCAGTCCAGATACTGCAAAATATTTAATTGAATTACAAGATAAAGGATATCATGTTGTCTTAGCTTCAGGACGTCCAACAGAAGGTATGTTGCCGATCGCAAAAGACTTGCATCTTCATGAGCATGATAGTTATGTCATCAGTTTTAACGGCAGTCGTACAACACGTGTTAGAGATGGAGAGCTTGAAGCCGAACAAAGTATTTCTAAAAAAGACTTTGACCGTATTGTAGATTATTGTCGCGATAATAATATCTTTGTGTTGACGTATCAAGACGGTCATATTATCTATGAAGGTGAACATGAGTATATGAATATTGAGTCTGAGTTAACAGGGTTACCTATGCATCGCACAGATGATTTGAAAGCATTCATTCAAAATCCTGTTGCGAAAGTGTTGGGCGTAGACTACGAATCACATATTCAAGAACTCTCTCAAGCATTTGGCGGTGTGTTTAACGACCAAATCGATGTGACGACAAGTAAACCCTTCTTCTTAGAATTTGTGCCGCATGGTGTGTCTAAAGGTAATGCATTACATGCGTTATGCGAAAAAGTCGGCATCGATATCAGTGAGACTATCGCATTTGGTGATAGTATGAATGATTATTCTATGATGGAAGAAGCAGGGTATGCTGTCGCAATGGGCAATGCACGTGATGCGTTAAAAGAAATCGCTGATTTTGTGACGTTAGATCATAACTCAGACGGTATTGTCTATGCCTTAAAGAAAATTTTATAGATTTAAATACAAAAGGAGACTTTCTGTTCAAGAGAGTCTCCTTTTGTATGCGATACATCTTATTTAGCTGTATGTGTCCATTCATGCATGCCATGGTTTCGTTTTACAAGAGCATAGATATTATCAGCAGAGTAGTCTAAGTTTGTATAGACTGTGATAATAAATGATGATTGTCCAGTTTCAAACGGTTCACTTAGGTAAACATCTTTTAAGTGTTCAAATAGAGGTACCATTTGATCTTGTTCTAGACTTGGATATTCTCTTAAAGTTCTTTTGATAAGTCTGCCATTTTTTTCTTCAAGAGACTGAACGACAATCACAAAACGTTCATCTTCCTTCAAAACATCGTCAAATAAATTTGTTTGTCCTACCATGTTGTAACACCTCGATTTCTCGTCTTATTACTCCTATTATACTACATATCCATAAACGTTAAAATCTTAAAAGTTATAAGAAGAAACAAAAAAACAGATTGGCCAAAGCCAATCTGTCAGACTGTCGACAAAGTCCTACGGACTTGTC
>NZ_KV840343.1:0-14779 GCF_001839185.1 Staphylococcus sp. HMSC65H10
TTTTACCTGTCTACTTGACGGGAAGCAGTTCATATGCGGTAACTGCTCTTATTTTTATACTCAGATATTATCTTTTTTCAATCGCGCAAATATAAGGTGGATTATTTTGTTGGTTAATAAAACCGTATTGTAAGACATGTGCTTTTTGTTGATCGAATTGTTGAAGATATTCAAAGACAACATTGCTTTCTATTCGACCTTCAGGATGGCCAGGGTAAACCACAATTACAATAATACCTTCTGGTGCTAACATTTCAAAAAGTGACTCAATGGCTTGTATAGTAGTTTCAGAAGTTGTCACAATATGTTTATCACCTTTAGGCAAGTATCCTAAATTAAAGATTGCCGCATCAATCGGCAAATCTTCTTGTTTGATGTAGTGTGATACATGTTCATGTCCATCTAAGATCAAAGTAGTGTTGTTATAATCTTTTACTTTCTCTCGTGCTGCTTTGATAGCCGCTTCCTGTATATCAAACCCATACACATGCCCCTTTGGAACATGCTGGGCTAAAAATAATGTGTCATGTCCATTGCCGCACGTAGCATCTACTACTGTGCTAGCTTCATTGATGTGAGAGATAATTAATGACTTCGCAAAAGGTAAAATACGTTCTACTTTCATGATTGTTCTACTTTCTCTACAGGTTGATAATGTTCACCTTGTGCGGAATGACGACGTGCTAATTCTGCATCAATCGCATTCAGCACTTCCCACTTATTAACACTCCACATTGGTCCAACCATTAAATCAATTGGGCCATCACCTGTAATACGATGAATAATCATTTCAGGTGGCAAGATTTCTAATTGATCACAAACTAAGTTGACATATTCTTCTTGTGACATAAAATTCAACATGCCTTTTTCATATTGTTTTACCATCGGTGTGCCTTTAAGTAAGTGTAATAGATGGATTTTGATACCTTGAACATCCATTTGTGCGACAGTTTTTGCTGTTTCCATCATCATGTCATAATCTTCACCAGGCAAACCATTAATAATGTGGGTACACACGTTAATATTATGTTTTCTCAATTTAGCAACACCATCATAATATGTCTGCATATCATGTGCACGGTTGATTAAATCAGAAGTTTCTTGATGTACGGTTTGTAATCCTAATTCCACCCATAAATACGTACGTTTATTTAAATCGGCTAAGTATTCAACCACATCGTCAGGAAGACAGTCAGGTCTTGTTCCAATGGATAAGCCGACAACACCAGGTTCTTTCAACACAGGTTCAAATTTTTCTTTTAACACTTCGACAGGTGCGTGTGTATTTGTAAAGGCTTGGAAATAAGCAATATATTTACCTTCCTGCCATTTTTCATGCATGCGTTCTTTAATTTCTTTAAATTGTACATCAATCGGATCTGCACGATTTCCCGCAAAGTCACCACTTCCTGCAGCTGAGCAGAATGTGCAACCGCCATGTGCAACAGTGCCGTCACGGTTTGGGCAATCAAAGCCTCCATCTAATGCGACTTTAAATATCTTTTGTCCAAATCTATTTTTTAAATGGTAATTCCATGTATGATAACGTTTATCTTCAAATGCATACGTAAAATATCGACCCATATGACATTTTCCTTTCTTAAATTAATCCATTGTAAGATTTTACCATAAATTGAAGGGACATGTTGAGGAGAAAATCCGAATTAGGTCTTTTATTCATTTGAAAATTATAGTAAGATGATTTGGTTGCAAAATCCAAAATTCAATTCAATATAAATCTTAAACACGTTTCGCTTACAGTTATTTGTCTCTGTTTGCGAAATTTTTATTGGTAAAAATACAGAACGTTTTTGCCTGAGAAAAAGATAAAAAGAATAGAAAGCGGGTGGAACAGTATGAATATGCCTAAATCCATTTGGTGGTTAGTTATTGGTATGGCCATCAATATTATGGGTGCTAGTTTTTTATGGCCTTTAAATACGATTTATATGAGTCAGGAATTAGGGAAGAGTTTGACGACTGCCGGAATGGTTTTAATGATCAACTCTTTAGGTATGGTTGTCGGGAACTTATTAGGTGGCTTTTTCTTTGATAAGCTCGGTGGTTTTATTACGATTATGAGCGGTGCAGTGATTTGTTTATGTGCAACGACATTATTGAATTTCTATCATGGATGGCCTTTATATGCGGTATGGTTAGTCATGTTAGGATTTGGGGGCGGTATCATTATCCCGGCAATTTATGCGATGGCAGGTGCAGTTTGGCCGAATGGTGGACGCCAAACCTTTAATGCCATCTATTTAGCACAAAACTTAGGTGTCGCATTTGGTGCTGCTATTGCTGGGTATGTAGCTGAACTCAGCTTTAATTACATTTTCATCGCAAACTTGTTAATGTATGTCGCATTCTTTATCGTGGCAGTGACACAATTTAATTTACAATATCGCGGTAAAGTTAAAATACCCGATGCAAATCAATGGGCACAAAAGAAATATCGCAAACGTTTTGTGGCTTTGTTATTACTTTGTGTTATGTTTTCAATTTGTTGGATTGCATATATTCAATGGGAAAGTACTATCGCTTCATTCACTCAAGAAATGAATATTTCATTGTCTCAATACAGTGTTCTATGGACAATTAACGGTATTATGATCTTAGTAGCCCAACCTTTAATTTATCCGGTTATTCGCTTACTTAGAGGTAATTTGAAGAAACAGATGTTTGTCGGAATTTGCGTATTCATCGTGTCATTCTTTGTGACAAGCTTTGCGGAGCAATTCTCAGTATTTGTGATTGGGATGATCATTTTAACGCTTGGTGAAATGTTCGTATGGCCAGCCGTTCCAACTATTGCGAATCAATTAGCGCCTGAAGGTAAACAAGGTGCTTATCAAGGTATTGTTAATTCAGCAGCGACGGTCGGTAAAGCATTCGGACCTTTAATCGGCGGCATTTTAGTTGACAGTTTCAATATGAAAGCCATGTTCTTAACGATGATGGGCTTATTGTTTATTTCGATGTTTTTCTTATTTATATATGATAAACGTTTATCACCAGATGAATTTGATGTTTAAACTAGGTATACGTGATATATCTTGTTTTTTCTTTTTATGGATAAGCAGGGTCGTAGAAAAACTTCATTAATATATCAATGAGAATAGAAGCGGTGACTAGGAATTTAAGACTTGCATTAAGAGTTAGAATAAAATATAGTTATAAGTGTATATGGAGTAGTAATTTAATGGACTTATCAAGAGAGCTGGTGTTCGGTGCAAACCAGTTAAGTCATTTAAATGAACTTACCAACGATTATATTAAGAATAATACAGCTCGAGCTATTATGTATGAGGTGCGTAGAAGATACGAATGAAGGTGGTACCGCGGCACAATGTCGTCCTTCATAAGCAAAGCATAATAGTTTGAGTTGTATTTTTTTATTAGGAGGAAAGCAAAGTGAGTTTTAATCATCAAGAAATTGAGAAGAAATGGCAAGATTATTGGGCAGAACACAAAACGTTCAAAACGAACGATAACTTGGGTCAAAAGAAATTTTATGCTTTAGATATGTTCCCGTATCCATCAGGTGCTGGACTTCATGTTGGGCACCCTGAAGGTTATACAGCAACAGATATTATTTCACGTTACAAACGTATGCAAGGGTACAACGTGTTACATCCTATGGGATGGGATGCTTTCGGTTTACCAGCAGAACAATATGCGTTGAATACAGGTAATGATCCACGTGAATTCACTAAAAAGAATATTCAAACGTTTAAACGCCAAATTCAAGAATTAGGTTTCAGTTATGACTGGGATAGAGAATTAAGCACAACAGATCCTGACTATTATAAATGGACACAATGGGTATTCATCCAACTGTTCAATAAAGGTTTAGCTTATGTTGATGAAGTAGCTGTGAACTGGTGTCCTGAGC
Source organism: Staphylococcus sp. HMSC65H10 (assembly GCF_001839185.1). Classification (NCBI taxonomy): domain Bacteria; kingdom Bacillati; phylum Bacillota; class Bacilli; order Caryophanales; family Staphylococcaceae; genus Staphylococcus; species Staphylococcus sp. HMSC65H10. Next base: position 3,896 of record NZ_KV840343.1, read on the forward strand.
TTAAAGCGGTTTTATCTAACGAAGAAGTTGTAGATGGCGTTTCAGAACGTGGTGGTTTCCCAGTATATCGTCGTCCTATGCGTCAATGGGTACTTCGTATTACAGAATATGCAGACCGTTTATTAGAAGACTTAGAAGATTTAGATTGGCCTGAATCAATTAAAGATATGCAACGTAACTGGATTGGTCGTTCTGAAGGGGCAAAAGTTACGTTTGAAGTTGAAAATCATGGCGGTAAAATTGATGTGTTTACGACACGTCCGGACACTATTTATGGTGCGACTTTCGCAGTATTAAGTCCAGAACATGAGTTAGTCTCTCAAATTACAACAGAAGATCATAAAGCAGAAGTGGAAAAATACCAAAAAGATGCTTCTATGAAATCTGATTTGGAACGTACAGATTTAGCAAAAGACAAAACAGGTGTATTCACTGGTGCTTATGCGATTAATCCATTATCTGGTGAAAAATTACCAATCTGGATTGCGGACTATGTCTTATCATCTTATGGTACAGGAGCTGTGATGGCTGTTCCTGCGCATGATGAACGTGACTATGAATTCGCACAAAAATTTGATTTGCCAATCAAAGAAGTTATTGAAGGCGGAGATATTTCAGAAGCGGCATACACTGGCGATGGTCCACATGTAAATTCTGGTGCTTTAGATGGCTTGCATAATGCTGAAGCCATTACAAAAGCAATTGAATTGTTAGAAGAAAAAGGTGCCGGCGAGAAAAAAGTCAATTATAAACTTCGTGACTGGTTATTCAGCCGTCAACGTTATTGGGGTGAACCTATTCCAATTATTCATTGGGAAGATGGCACTATGACAACTGTTCCGACTGATGAATTACCATTATTATTACCAGAAACTGATTCTATCGAACCTTCTGGTACTGGTGAATCTCCACTTGCGAATATTGATGAATTCGTAAACGTTGTAGATCCAGAAACTGGTATGAAGGGCCGTCGTGAAACGAATACTATGCCACAATGGGCAGGTAGTTGCTGGTACTACTTACGCTATATTGATCCGCATAACGATGAAATGTTAGCAGATCCAGAAAAATTAAAACATTGGTTACCGGTTGATTTATATATCGGTGGTGTAGAACACGCTGTACTTCACTTACTCTATGCAAGATTCTGGCATAAAGTGCTTTATGATTTAGGCGTTGTACCAACGAAAGAACCATTCCAAAAATTATTTAACCAAGGTATGATCTTAGGTGAAGGTAACGAAAAAATGAGTAAATCTCGTGGTAACGTTGTAAATCCTGATGATATCATCCGTTCTCACGGTGCTGACACATTACGTTTATATGAAATGTTTATGGGACCTTTAGATGCGGCAATCGCATGGAGTGAAAAAGGTTTAGATGGTTCAAGACGTTTCTTAGACCGTGTTTGGAGATTGTTTGTGAATGAAGATGGCTCATTATCTTCTAAAATTGTAGATACAGATGATAAGTCACTTCAAAAAGTTTATAACCAAACTGTTAAAAAGGTGACAGAAGACTTTGATACATTGAACTTCAACACAGCAATCAGTCAATTGATGGTCTTCATAAATGAAGGTTATAAAGCTGATCAATTATACAAACCATATGTTGAAGGTTTCGTTAAAATGTTATCACCTATTGCACCACACTTAGGTGAAGAACTATGGGCTAAATTAGGTCATGATGAGACAATCAGTTACCAACCTTGGCCAGATTTCGATGAAGCACTGTTAGTAGATGACGAAGTTGAAATCGTTGTCCAAGTCAATGGTAAAGTAAGAGCAAAAGTCTTCATTCCAAAAGATGCGTCAAAAGAAGAAATGGAAGATATTGCGTTACACAATGAGAATGTTAAATTAGATATAGGGGATAAAGACATCAAGAAAGTCATCGCAGTTCCGCAAAAATTAGTTAATATTGTAGCTAAATAATAAAGGAGGATGATTAAGTTATGGAATCAATCACAACTGATGAATTGAAAAAGAAAATGTTCGATAATGAACCAATTCATATCGTTGATGTCCGAGAAAACGAAGAAACAGCGAAAGGTATTATTCCAGGAGCAACAACTATTCCAATGAATGAAATTCCTGATAACCTTAATGAATTCAATGAGAATGATACGTATTACATTATCTGTGCTGCAGGTGTTCGCAGTGCGAATGTAGTGAATTACTTGAAAGAACAAAACCCTAAAATTCATGCGGTTAATGTAGAAGGCGGCATGAAAGCTTGGGGCGATGAAGGTTTAGAAATTAAAAGTATCTAATTGAATGATAATAGCCGAAACTGGTCGTAAAATTACGATGCAGTTTCGGCTATTTTTCATTTTATTGATTAAATTAAATGGAAAACTATTCAAACTGTCCGGCATTGATACCTGATACACGGCCTGTAACCAATGCGCTTGTAATATTGTAACCGCCAGTATAACCATGAATATCTAAAACTTCACCGCATAAAAATAGGCCAGGTGTAATTTTTGACATCATTGTATGCGGTTCAATTTCTTTAATAGAAACACCGCCACCTGTCACAAATGCTTTTTCAATAGGTAACGTACCATTCACTGTAAATGTAAAACCTTTGAACAGTTGTGCAAGCGTCAGGATTTGTTGGTTGGAAATATGATGACCTGTAGTGTCTTCAGCTACACCAGCTTGTTCTAGTATAAAGTTGAGATAGCGTTCTTCTATAATCCCACGCAGACTGTTTTTAACAAGTTTATCTGGTGTTTCTTTAATTAAAGATTTGATACGTGCTTGAACCTCATTTTCTTTTTCGTCAGGGAACACATCTAATTGCATTTGAATGTCTTGTTTCTTTTGAGATTTTTGTTCTTTGTAGACGAATTGGCTGCATCGTAATGCCGCTGGACCACTGATTCCAAAATGAGTGAAAATCATATCCATTTGGTGTGTGATACGCGGTTTGCCATTTTTTCTAAGCACTGATAATGCGACATCTTTTAAACTCAATCCTTTTAGAGTCTTCCGGATAATAAAAGGTTCTTTAGAAGTAATTGGGACTTCAGTAGGGAAGAGTTCAGTTATGGTATGACCGAGAGACTCAGCGAACGTATAACCATCTCCAGTTGATCCTGTTTGCGGAACACTTGTCCCACCCGTCGCAATAACAACGGTCTTACTATGATAAACTTGATCATTTTGATCTGTCACAATAAAATGGCCGTCCTCATCTAGCTTAATATGTTTGACTGCAGTTTCTTCTTTAATTTCAACATTATTATTTTTGAGTTCTTGAACTAAAGTATCTACGACGTCTTGAGCACGGTTAGAAACCGGGAACATTCTGCCGTGATCTTCTTCTTTAAGTTTCACACCGTGAGATTCGAAGAACTCAATAATGGATTCGTTATCAAAGACTGAAAAAGGACTGTATAAGAATTTTCCGTTACCTGGAATGTGGCGAATAATTTCATCATAGGGCAGTCGATTTGTGACATTACATCGTCCGCCGCCTGAAATTTTTAATTTCCTGCCGAGTCCTTTTTTCTTTTCTATTAATAATACTTTTTGTTTGTTTTGACTTGCGGCTGCTGCAGACATTAAACCACTGGGTCCGCCGCCGATAATAATCGATTGATACATATAATCGGTACGCGCTGAAATGTATATGCGCGTCTGCCTCCTTTAAATTTGATTTCTGTATAGTATTTAGGTTATTGTGAAAGCTTAGGTGAGTCATTTGCTTGTTTTGCAGTGTCTGCGATATATTTCTCTGACACTGTTGTGAAATTATTTATATAATCTTTCCTGTTAACACTATTTTAAGCTATAATACTAATGAAAAAAAGTAACTGCTGACAATTGTTGGTAGTAGGATAAGATTAAAATTATTTTCAGATAGGAAGATTGTAATGAATGAAAGTCAAGAATTAGTAAGAGGGACCTTTCTTCTAACGGTAAGTATTTTAATAACTAAAATACTAGGTGTGCTATTTATCATTCCGTTTTATGCCATTATCGGCGGAGAAGAAAACTTGGCCCCGTTCAACTATGCATATGCACCTTATAACATTGCGATTGCGGTAGCAACTGCTGGTGTGCCATTGGCCGCATCAAAATATGTTGCGAAATATAATGCAATCGGTGCATATCATGTCAGTCAAAAGTTATATCGATCAAGTTTTATCGTTATGTCAATCAGCGGTGTTATCGGTTTTATTATTTTATATGCATTATCACCATTGATTGCCAATGTGACACTTGCGCATAAATCAAACATAGAGGGCGGCTGGACTGTCGAAGACATCACGTGGATTATTCGTATTATCAGTACAGTTGTTATCTTCATTCCGTTACTTGCAACTTGGCGAGGTGTGTTCCAAGGATTTAAATCTATGGGACCTACAGCTGTTTCTGAAGTAACTGAACAAGTTGCACGTATTATTTTCATTTTAGGCGGCAGTTATGTCGTGTTAAATGTGATGGGTGGATCAGTATTGATGGCGAATGGTGTCGCTACGTTCGCGGCAGCAATCGGTGCTATCGTCGGTATCTTTACGCTATGGTATTACTGGCGTAAGCGTAAACCGCATATTGATAAAATGGTAGCGTCTGATACTACTGGTTTAGATGTACCATATTCAAAAATGTATAAGGAAATTATTTCTTATAGTATCCCGTTTGTCATTGTGAGTTTGAACTTCCCATTATTCAATATTGTAGACCAATTAACACATAACAATGCGTTAGGTATGGCAGGAGTACCGCAACAATTGCATGACTACTTCTTTACAATCTTGAATATGACAACAAATAAAATTGTGATGATACCAACATCTTTAGCTGCTGGTTTCGCGATTAGTTTAATCCCTTATATCACTAAAACTTATGAGTCAGGGGAATTATCAGAAATGCATCGTCAAATCAGAACATCATTAGGTGTATTGATGTTCATCACAGTTCCAGCAAGTTTAGGTATTATGGCTTTAGCAGCACCATTATATACAGTGTTCTATAGCAGTAACTTTGACGGAAGTCGTTTATTATTCTTCTACGCACCCGTCGCGATGCTGATTTCTTTATTAAGTATTACAGCATCAATGCTGCAAGGAATTGATAAACAGAAATTGACAGTGTTTGTTATATTAGCAGCAGTCGTCGTTAAGGTTGTCTTGAACTTCCCATTAATTGTCGCATTCCATACAGCAGGTGCGGTATTAAGTACAGGTATCGCATTATTGTTTGCGAACATATGTAACTTTTATATTTTGAAAAAGTATGCTAAGTTTACATTTACAGAAACTTGGATACAGTTTGCGAAAATCTTTATCTATGGCTTTATCATGATGCTTTGTGTTGAAGCAGCATATTGGGTAATGCAACTGATTGTGTCACCGCAAACTAAAATCGGAAGTCTGATTATCTTAATTGTGGGGGTTGTTATCGGCATGGTTGTTTATGGCGGTATCACGCTGAAAACAAGACTTGCTGACCAATTTTTAGGTGAATTGCCAAGCAAGTTACGTAGAAAGTTGAGAATCTCATAATGCGATTGGATAAATTTTTATCGAACATGGGTGTCGGAACACGCAGTGAGGTAAAACAATTGCTTAAACAGAACGCTGTTGAAGTGAATAACAAAAAAGAAAAACAAAGCAAACGACAAATTGATCCGAATTCAGATATCATTACAGTCAATGGAGAACAAATAACTTATATTGATAAGATTTATCTGATGCTCAATAAACCTGAAGGCTATGTGTCTGCTGTAGAGGATGCAGAACACTTAACGGTTATCGGATTAATTGAAGACTACCAATATTTAGACATATTTCCGGTAGGTCGTCTTGATAAAGATACTGAAGGCTTATTATTGATTACGAATGATGGGCAATTTAATCATGATGTAATGAGTCCGAATAAACACGTATCGAAAGTATATCGTGTTGAAGCAGCACTGCCTGTAACAGAGGAAGATGTACAAAAGTTTGAACAAGGTATTGAATTATCAGATGGACCGGTTAAACCTGCAAAGCTTGAACTAACGGAAAATCCAAGGATTGTGTACGTTACAATTCAAGAAGGACGTTACCATCAAGTAAAAAGGATGTTTCACGCAATTGAAAATGAGGTAACTAAATTAAAGCGAGTTCAAATCGGAAGCTTAAAACTAGATGATAATCTGTCAAAAGGTGCATATCGTACTTTGACGGAAGCAGAATTAGAACTAGTGAAAAACTAATTTCTTAAAGGACAAGGTGATTATTATGGCAAAATCAAGTAACTTTTTTAAAGCAGTACTAGGTATTGGTGCAGCAACTGCAGCAGTATTATTATCAAGAAAAGAAAGCAGAGATCGTCTAAAACAAGAGTATGATAAATACAAAGAAAATCCAGAATCATACAAAGAAAATGCTAAAGAATTAGCGAACCAAGTTGCATCTAAAGCAACTGAAACGTTCAACGAAGTAAAACAAGATCCTAAAGGCTATGCTGAAAAAGTAAAACAAGACCCTAAAGGTTTCTTACAAGAGCAAAAAGCTCGCTTCTCTAATTCAGAAGATGCAGCATCACCAACTTTAGATGATGTTAAACAATCTGATGAAGCACAAAATAATATCAGAATTGTGACTGAAGAAGACTTAAAACAAAATGACAATAAAGGTTCAAACGATACTAAATAATAGCAATTGAACTTTCAGTACCTTAGCGAATAGCTAAGGTATTTTTTTTATTTAAAAATTTCATTCTGAGATGACTGTGATGACAACATTTTGAGATTAAGTCAGAAAATTAAGTAGGTTCCCACTGTTGTTTAAGAATCAGTTAGGGTAAAATATAGAGTGAACTAAAATTTGAGAAGGAAGTTGATCACGAATGTGGAAAGAAAAAGTGCAAGAATACCAAGATCAAATTATTGCTGATTTAAACGGCTTACTTTCAATTGAAAGTGTCAGAGATGATAGCAAAGCTACACCTGATGCACCGCTAGGTCCAGGTCCTAGAGCTGCGCTTGATTATATGTATCAAATTGCAGAACGTGACGGATTTAATGTCCACGATGTCGATCATGTTGCAGGAAGAATTGAAGCAGGTAAAGGTGAAGACTTATTCGGCATTCTTTGTCATGTTGACGTGGTACCTGCAGGTGAAGGTTGGGATACACCACCGTTTGAACCGACTGTAACTGAAGATGCAATTATTGCACGTGGTACATTGGATGATAAAGGTCCAACAATTGCTGCGTACTATGCGGTTAAAATCTTAAATGAAATGAATGTAGACTGGAAAAAACGTGTACACATTATCATTGGTACAGATGAAGAATCAGACTGGACTTGTGTAGATCGTTATTTCAAAACAGAAGAAATGCCTGAACTAGGCTTTGCACCTGATGCAGAATTCCCTGCAATCCATGGTGAAAAAGGTATTACAACATTCGATATTGAATTAGCTGGTGAAGCAAAAGATTCTACTGATACAAATTCAGAAGTTACACTTTTATCATTTGAATCTGGACAACGCTATAACATGGTTCCAGATGAAGCAGTTGCACATCTCAAAGTTAAAAATAACAATTCAGAAGTAACAGAACGTTACCAACAATATCTTGAAGCACATGAACTTGTAGGTAACAGTGAATTAGAAGACGATAAGCTGGTTTTACGATTAAAAGGTAAAGCGGTCCATGGTATGGACCCATCTATCGGTTTAAATGCCGGCTTGTTCTTACTCCACTTCTTACGTGGATTAGAATTAGATACTCAAGCAGCTAAATTCGTTGATTTAAGTGAACGTTACTTATTCGAATCTCACTTCGGTGAAAAAATGGGTATGAAATTCCATACTGATAAAATGGGAGACTTAACAACAAATATCGGTATTATTTCATATACATTGCCTGAAGGCGGAAGATTCGGTGTGAACTTACGTTATCCAGAGGGATTTGAATTTGATGAAGCAATTGAAGGATTCAAGCATGAAGTGAATGATTTAGGATTCGAACTTAAACTTGGGAAAGTTCAACGTCCGCACTATGTAGATAAAGAAGATCCATTTGTACAATCATTAGTTCAAGCTTATCGTAATCAAACAGGTGACATGACTGAGCCTTATACAATTGGCGGAGGTACTTATGCACGTAATCTAGATAAAGGCGTAGCATTCGGAGCAATGTTCAGCGACTCAGAGGATTTAATGCATCAAAGAAATGAATATATTACGAAAAAACAACTTTTCAATGCTACTAGCATTTATTTAGAAGCGCTATACGCATTATGTGTGGAGGAATGAGTATGACAAACAAGGTATTTTTGAACGGCCAATTTGTAGATGAACAGGATGCAAATGTACCATACAATGACAGAGGTTATAACTTTGGTGACGGTATTTACGAATACATTCGTATTTATGACAATACATTATTTACTGCAAAAGAACACTTTGAAAGATTTTTACGAAGTGCGTCAGAATTAAATATTGATTTAGATGAAACAATAGAATCACTAACTGACAAAGTAAAAAAACTTGCAGAAGTAAATAATGTTGAAAATGGTGGGGTGTATATCCAAGTTACTCGTGGTGCAGCACCAAGAGATCATGCATTCCCTGGACCAGATGTTAAACCTCAGATGATGGCATTTACAAGAAGCTACGGCAGACCTGTGGAAAAACTAGAAAATGGTATCAATGCTGTTACTGTAGAAGATATTCGTTGGTTAAGATGTGATATCAAAAGCTTAAATTTATTAGGCAACGTGCTTGCGAAAGAATACGCTGTGAAATATAACGCTGATGAAGCAATCCAACATCGTGGCGAAACAGTTACTGAAGGAGCTTCAAGTAACGTTTACGCAATTAAAGACGGTGTTGTTTATACACATCCTACGAATAATTATATTTTGAATGGTATTACGAGACGAGTTATTAAAGCAGTTGCTGAAGAACAAGAAATCCCATTTAAAGAAGAAACGTTTACAGTGGATTTCTTAAAACAAGCAGATGAAATTATTGTTTCTAGTACGTCTGTTGAAGTGATGCCTGTAATTAAATTGGATGGTGAAGCGGTCGGCAATGGTGAAGTCGGTCCAATTACTCGCCAATTACAAAAAGGCTTCGAACAAAAAATTGAGGAAAGTCATTAATTGCATGATTTTCTCCAACTTACCTTGAAAATGTGTTATAATTTTATTTTGTCGCTACTGAAAATTTAATTATTTTCAATAGCTTTCTAGAAAGTAAAATGTGTCTTTTTGTTTCTCATTTTTGGTTGAAAACCAAGGTTAAAAATTATAAAATTAACAATGAGTGCTAAGGACGTAAAAGTATTAAACTTTTTAAAGAAATATAAAATATGGCTCTTGAAATACACTTCTAGAGCCATTTTCTAATTGAAAGCGAGGTGAACGTGTTGGAGCAGTTCTATCAGTTAGGATGGACTTTAGATTCTGCTGGAGGCGCATCCGGAGAGGCTTATATGGCCGAACAAGATGGTCAAAAGCTATTTTTGAAAAGAAATTCTAATCCATTTATAGCGGCATTATCAGCTGAAGGTATTGTCCCTAAATTAGTTTGGACAAAACGAATAGAAACAGGGGAAGTTGTCACAGCGCAACATTGGAAAAATGGCAGAGAATTGACTTTCGAAGAAATGACTCAGACAAGAGTGGCTAAGTTATTGAAAAAAATCCATAGCTCAAAAACATTATTGACCATGTTGAAAAGAATGGAAATGGAACCTATTACACCAGATATTCTATACAATAAAATCAATACCTCGCTTTCCAGACAGGTACTGACGCATCATGTAGTCAGAAAAGCCTTGACGTATCTTGAAGAGCATAAACCTCATTTGGACCCTCGCTTTTATACAGTCGTTCATGGAGATGTAAATCATAATAATTGGTTGCTATCTGATCGTGATGAACTTTATTTAGTCGACTGGGAAGGTGCAATGTTAGCAGATCCTGCCATCGATATCGGAATGCTGCTTTACAATTACGTTCCTCAAAATGAGTGGTCAGAATGGCTTGAAAAATATGGTTGCAAAGAATCATTAGATTTAAGTAAAAGAATGAAATGGTATACCGTTATTCAAGCGATTGGTCTTGTAGAGTGGTCTGAAGAACAGAAACGTTATAAAGATATGAATATATGGCTGAAATTTTTAAATGAAGTGATGAACAGCAACGTATTTATTTGAGGAGAATAAGCAAATGAGATTAAGAAATAAACCTTGGGCAGAGGATTATTTGCGCAAACATAATACAGTTGTAGATATGGATGGAACGCATGCTGGCGAGATGTCAGCATGGTTCGATAAATCACAACCGATTTATATTGAAGTCGGTTCTGGAATGGGGCAGTTTATTACAGAACTCGCTGCACAACATCCAGAAGTCAACTTTGTCTCTTTAGAAAGAGATAAAAACGTGATGATTCGTGTGTTAGATAAAGTGTTGGAAAAGGATTTGCAGAATATCAAACTAATTTGTAATGATGCAATGGAATTAACTGATTACTTTAAACCTAGCGAAATTGATCGTGTTTATTTAAATTTTTCTGATCCATGGCCGAAAAAACGACATGCGAAGCGAAGACTAACGTATCACACGTTCCTTGCATTATATAAAACAATTTTGAAAGAAGATGGAGAAATCCATTTCAAGACTGATAATCGAGGATTATTTGCTTATAGTTTAGAAAGTATGTCTCAGTTCGGTATGTATTTTACTAAGATTAATCTCAATCTTCATGATGAAGATGATGAGGATAATATTGAAACTGAATATGAAAGAAAGTTTGCGGATAAAGGTTCACGTATTTACCGAATGGAAGCAAAGTTTCATCATTAATCACTGCATTCAATAGAATGCAGTTTCAGACCGTAGACAAACTACCGTTATAACTTGAA
>NZ_KV840344.1:0-21532 GCF_001839185.1 Staphylococcus sp. HMSC65H10
GGTTATCTCATCAACCGAATTTATTATAGAGCCATTAATTTAATAAAGTAATGAAACCTTGCTCTCGCAGCAAGGTTTTTTATTTTGTTGAGATTGCACTTAAAATGCATAATAAAAAAATATAAGATATACTAGGAGTTAAGATGTAAGGAGATGAAATGCATGAAAACTATGTCAGAAATGCAAAAAGAAGTCGATGCATATATCGGCCAATTTAAAGCTGGTTATTTCTCACCCCTTGCGAATTTAGCACGTTTAACAGAAGAAGTCGGGGAACTTGCTAGAGAAATCAACCATGTATATGGAGAAAAGAAAAAGAAAGATACTGAAGAGGAAAATACGATTAAAGCTGAACTCGGAGACAACCTGTTCGTTTTATTATGTATCGCAAATTCTTTAGATATCGATATGACCGAAAGTTTTGATGAAACAATGCATAAATTTAATACACGAGATAAAGATCGTTTTGAACGTAAATAAAACTATATAGAGAGATAAAGGAGAGTCGGTTTGAAATGAAGATAGGAATTACATGTTATCCTTCTATGGGAGGTTCAGGTATTATCGCAACTGAACTTGGGATAACACTTGCTGAAAGAGGGCATGATGTCCACTTTATCACTTCAAACTTACCGTTTCGTATTAGAAAACCACTACCAAATATTACTTTCCACCAAGTAGAAGTAAACCAATATGCAGTTTTTCAATATCCACCTTATGATATCAGTTTAAGTACAAAAATCGCATCTGTAATTCGTGAATATGATTTAGATATCCTACATATGCATTATGCAGTGCCTCATGCGATTTGCGGCATATTAGGACGTCAAATGTCTGGTAAAGACGTCAAAATCATGACGACTTTGCATGGTACAGATATTACAGTGCTTGGTTTTGATCATTCTCTTAAAGATGCGATTAAATTCGGTATTGAAAATAGTGACGTTGTAACAAGTGTAAGTAAATCATTAGCACATCAAACGCAAGAAATCATCGGTACTGATAAAGAAATCATACCGATTTATAACTTTGTCAGAGAAATTGATTTTCCGACAAAACGAAATGATGCATTGAAAAAAGTTTATGGTATCAAACCTGATGAGAAAGTATTGATTCATGTTTCGAACTTTAGACAAGTCAAACGTATTGATACGATTATTGAGACTTTCAAAAAAGTGCATGATCAAATACCATCGAAATTACTATTACTAGGTGATGGACCAGAGTTAATGGAAATGAAACGTTTAGTACGTGAACTAGATATTGAAGATGATGTCATGTTTTTAGGTAAACAAGAATTTGTGAATCAATTCTATCAAATGTCTGATTTAGTACTCTTGTTAAGTGAAAAGGAAAGTTTTGGTTTAACATTATTAGAAGCGATGAAAACAGGTGTTGTACCCATCGGTTCAACGGCTGGCGGTATTAAAGAAGTAATTAAACATGAAGAAACAGGCTTTATTGTTGATATTGGAGATAGCGATAAAGCGAGTGAATATGCGATTAAGTTATTAACGGATGATACGTTGTATCAATGTGTTCGCGAACAAATGCTGAAAGACGTGACAGAACGTTTCAACTCTGAGTTAATCGCAGATCAATATGAATATTATTACAACCAAATGTTAGAGGAAAATCATGAATAAAGACTTATTTTTAAAAGCTGCACCTATTTTAAACCAAATACAAGAGAATGGATTTGAAGCCTATTTTATCGGTGGATCGGTCCGTGATTATTTAATGAACCGTCCTATTCACGATATTGATATTACTACTAGCGCTTCTCCCGATGAAATCGAATCCATATTTGATCATACGATTCCAATCGGGAAAGAACATGGAACGATTAACGTGGTTTATCAAAATGAAAATTATGAAGTAACCACATATCGTGCCGAAGGTGAATACAAAGACCATAGACGGCCAGATGAAGTTTATTTTGTACGTGATTTATATAAAGATGTAGAGCGTAGGGACTTTACAATGAATGCGATTGCGATGGATACTGATTTTACCATTAGAGACTATTTTGGCGGATATGAAGATATTAAACAAAAACGAATTGTTACAGTAGGGCCTGCAGAAGAGCGTTTTACTGAAGATGCTTTGCGCATACTACGAGGCTTACGCTTTAAATCGCAATTAGGGTTTGACATAGAAGATGACACATACAACGCGATGAAAAACCGTATGGCTGATACTGCCTATTTGTCCATCGAAAGAATCATAGTGGAGTTAACGAAACTACTAAATGGTAAAGTTGTCGCACACGTTTATCCATTATTACTTGAACTGAATTTCTTTGATTATGTGCCATTTTTCAAAAATTATAAGATGTCACACATTCATATTTGCGAACCAATTTCATTAGAATTAATGCTTGCGGTAATGATGTTTAAACAACCTGAAAATAATGGTGCTTTAGCAAAACTAAAAATTAGTAACGATATGAAAAAGAAGGTAAAAATGTATTGTAGTATTTTTGAAAAGCTAGAAACACTTTCAGATAAAAAAGCATTGCGTCTTTTAGTTTACGACTACGGCTTGCCTGTATTATCTTATATATTGTCGATGCATGAAACACTGAATGAAAACAGGATTTATTTAGGTCATCCTTTAATAATAAATCAAGAATCAATTAAAGAGATTGACAAGGACTTAGTGATTTCTAAAAGAAGTGATATCGCTATCAATGGTAAAATCATATTAGAAACATTAAATCGAAAAGGCGGCCCATGGTTAAAAGATATACTAAGAAAAATAGAATGTGCGATTATCAATCATGAGTTGCAAAATGAACAAAGTGAAATCATAAAATGGGTGAAAGCAAATGTCTAAATATAGTCAAGATGTCGTTAAAATGTTATATGATAATCAACCAGAATATATATCTGGTCAAATGATAGCAGAACAGTTACAAATTTCGAGAACTGCTGTTAAAAAAATTATAGATCAATTAAAAGCAGAAGGGTGTGTTATTCACTCTGTTAATCATAGAGGCCATCAATTAGAACAGCTTGCGGATACTTGGTATCCTGGAATTGTAGAGCAAATTGTGGATGCACAAGGTTTTTTCGATGATGTCTATGTTTATGATACGATTGATTCGACACAGCTTGCTGCGAAACAAAAAATGGTTGGCCATCAAAACGCAATGTTAGTGTTGAGTAATGAACAAACGAAAGGGCGTGGCCGTTTCAACCGTTTTTGGGACTCAGCAAAAGGGAAAGGTCTATGGATGAGTGCAGTATTTCGTCCTAAAGTTCCTTTTTCTTTAATCACTACATTTAATTTATTTATGGCTTTAGCAATTCGCGAATCTATCCAACCATTTTCAAACGATAAAGTTGAAATCAAATGGCCGAATGATATTTATATCGGTTCGAAAAAAGTATGTGGTTTTTTAACGGAAATGTCCGCAAACAGTGATGGTATAGAAGCTGTTATATGTGGTATCGGTATTAATATGAATCAATATGCAGACGAATTCCCAGAAGAGATTGCACATCGTGCCACAAGCATTTTTGAACATTCCGATCAAAAAGTAGATCGTTATGCATTTTTAGATACATTATTAAAAAATATGAAAAAACGTTATATTCAATTCTTAACCGTACCATTTGAATCTATTAGAGACGAATATAGAACACACTCGAATATCTGGCATAGAACATTGAAATTCACAGAAAATGATGAACAGTTCAGTGGTCAAGCGATAGATATCGATAAAGATGGTTTCTTATTAGTCGTAGATGAAGCAGGTACAAACCACCGTTTAATGAGTGCAGATATAGATTTATAGAAAGGAGGCGATCGTGTGAGTCAAACTACTTATGCAGTGGTAGATTTAGAAACGACAGGTAACCAGAAGGATTATGATGAAATCATCCAAATCGGTATTACATTTGTACGTAATTATGAAATTGTCGGCTCATACCACTCTTTAATAAAGACAGACTTAGAAATTCCGCCTTTCATTCAGGCACTCACGTCAATCGAAGACGCTATGTTAACACAAGCGCCATACTTTCATGAAATTGCAGATGAAGTTTATGAAGTCTTGAAGGATTGTGTGTTTGTTGCACATAATGTCTCTTTTGATTTGAACTTCTTAAAAAATGCATTTAGAAAATGTAATATTACTTATCATCCTAGAAAAACGATTGATACTGTAGAATTGTTTAAAATTGCATTTCCAACGGATAAAAGCTATCAGCTGAGTGAATTAGCAGAAAATCATAATATTCCACTGAATAATGCTCATCGCGCTGATGAAGATGCGGCTACTACAGCAAAATTAATGGTTAAAGCTTTTAATGTATTGAACGCATTACCGACTGATACATTGAAACAACTTTATTACTTAAGCAAAGATTTAAAATATCAGTTACATGATGTATTGTTTGAAATGGTCAGACATCATGGCGATCAGCCATTAGATAATCAATACGCTCAATTTGAACAAATCATTTACAGAAAACAAGTCGATTTCAAAGCACCTTCCATTGATTTTGAAGGTTCAACTGAAGACTTTTATAAAAAGGTCATTGACGCTTTGGGGTTCACATATCGACCAAAGCAACTTTATTTAACAGAAATTATTTTAGATCAACTCATGCATAATGATAAAGCATTGATTGAAGCACCTTTAGGTTCAGGTAAATCTATTGCGTATTTAATTGCAGCACTGATGTATAATATTGAAACTAAACAACATGTCATGATTTCAACAAATACTAAGTTATTGCAAAATCAGTTATTAGAACATGAAATACCTACGTTGGAAAAAGTGCTTGGTTACCGTATCAATGCGGCGATTATCAAAAGTAAACGTGAATATATTTCTTTAGGACTCATAAGTCAGATTCTTAAAGACGAGACACAAAACTACGATGTAACTTTGCTTAAAATGCAGTTATTGATATGGATTACCCACACAGAAACAGGGGACATTCAAGAGCTTAATCTTAAAGGCGGACAAAAGATGTATTTAGAGCAAAAAGCTGAAACTTATGTGCCGGTCCGTCATGATATTCATTACTATAATTTCTTAAAACGTAATGCACAAAATATCCAAATTGGTATAACAAATCATGCGCATTTAATACATGCTTCTCAAGAAAATAGTATTTATCAATTGTTTGAAGACTGTATTATTGATGAAGCACATCGCTTACCAGATTATGCATTAGACCAAGTCACAAATGAACTCAGCTATTCAGATATTAAATATCAACTAGGTTTAATCGGTAAGACAGAAAATGAAAAACTATTAAAGGCAGTAGATCGTCTTGAACAAAAACGTATCTTAGAAAGATTAGATATTCCACCGATTGATGTTTTTGGACTTAAAACCGCAGTAAATGATATTCATGAATTGAATGAACAATTATTTACGACAATCTTCGATATTATCCATGATTCTACGATTCATGATGATGATAATCATAAGATTCATTTTGTAAATCAATTTGATAAAGCGCCGATATTAAAAGATATCCATGAGATTATCCATAAATTAAATTTAACGTTAGAATACTTTAATGGCATGAGTCATAAAACTATCAAATCAATTCGTAAACATTTACTGTACATCAATGACCACTTCCGTGCGATTGAACAAAGTTTAAAAGCAGATCACACATGCTTTTTATCCATTAAAAATTTAGAACAGAAATCAACGATTACGATTTATGTGAAGGATTATAAGGTGAAAGATATACTTTCACATCAAATTTTAGACAAGTTTAATGCCTTAACTTTTATTTCAGGCACGTTAACTTTTAATGGATCCTTTGAAGCTTATAAAAAGTGGTTCAACCAAGATGCTGAATTTAACACGTATATTATTGACGATGTAGTTGATAACCACAATAAAGCAACTATCTTTATTCCAAATGATGTTGAGCCTTATCATTATCGTGATGTAGAAAAATATGAGCACGCGATTGTCAGTTATATTACTGAATATGTAAATATGACTGAATCTAAATGTTTAGTGCTCTTTACAAGTTACAAAATGATGTATCATGTTCAAGAATTATTAAATGACTTACCTGATTTTGAAGATTACATTATCTTGTCACAGCAAAACAATAGTCAAAACTATAAAATAGCGCAACAATTCAACAGCTTTGATAAAGCAATCTTATTAGGAACAGGAACATTCTTTGAAGGCTTTGATTTCCAAGGTGACGGTATTAAATGTGTCATGATTGCAAAACTGCCGTTTATGAATCAGAACAATACGAAATACTGGTTGATGGATTCAGAGTTTGTCTCCACGTTTAAAGACTATGTGCTGCCTGATGCAGTCATTCGTTTCAGACAAGGATTAGGGCGTTTAATTCGAAACGAAAATGATAAAGGCATCATTGTTTCCTTTGATGACCGCTTAATAAAAAGTAATTATCAGCATTTCTTTATGCATACGTTAAAAGCATTCAATCAGCAAATCGGTAATCTACAAAAGTTCAGTAAAATATTAAAGCGATTAACCGCACAATAGAGTTTATCAACTAGAAGAAAACGCATTTATTTGATAAAATATATACGGGTTAAAAGTTAATCAAATGCTCAAAGCAACTTGATAAAATTAGAAGTTTCGAGCAATCATTAATTCTCTAATAAATGTCAAAAAGAAGTATAGGAGTTTGAATAATGAAGACTACAATCAAAGAAGCAAAGAACTACATTGGTCAAGAAGTCACAATTGGCGCTTGGCTTCAAAACAAACGTTCTAGCGGTAAAATTGCATTCTTGCAATTACGTGATGGAACTGGATTCATGCAAGGTGTCGTAGTGAAATCTGAAGTAGATGAAGAAACATTTGCGACAGCTAAAAACTTAAATCAAGAATCATCAATGTACATTACAGGTACAATTACAGAAGATAATCGTTCAGATTTAGGTTATGAAATGCAAGTTAAATCTATTGAGATTATTCATGAAGCACATGATTATCCAATCACACCAAAAAATCACGGTACAGAATTCTTAATGGATCACCGTCATTTATGGTTACGTTCTAAAAAACAACATGCAGTGATGAAAATTCGTAATGAAATTATTCGTGCAACATACGAATTCTTCCACGATAACGGATACGTTAAAATTGATCCACCAATTTTAACAGCAAGTGCACCAGAAGGTACAAGTGAATTATTCCACACTAAATATTTCGATGAAGATGCCTTCTTATCACAAAGTGGTCAGCTTTATTTAGAAGCAGCAGCAATGGCATATGGTAAAGTTTTCTCATTCGGTCCGACATTCCGTGCTGAGAAATCTAAAACACGCCGTCATTTAATCGAATTCTGGATGATTGAAGGCGAAATGGCTTTCTATAACCACGACGACAGTTTAGAAGCACAAGAGCAATACGTTGCTCATGTTGTTCAATCTGTACTTAAGAATTGCGCCTTAGAACTTAAAATCTTAGACAGAGACACTTCTAAACTTGAGAAAGTTAAAACACCATTCCCACGTATCACATATGATGATGCAATCGAATACTTAAAACAAGAAGGATTTGATGACATCGAGTGGGGTGAAGACTTTGGTGCACCGCATGAAACAGCGATCGCAAACCATTATGATTTACCAGTATTTATCACAAATTATCCTACAAAAATCAAACCATTCTATATGCAGCCAAATCCAGACAATGAAGATACAGTCTTATGCGCTGACTTAATCGCACCTGAAGGTTACGGTGAAATTATCGGTGGCTCTGAACGTATTAATGACTTAGAATTATTAGAGTCACGTATCGAAGAACATGGTTTAGATAAAGAAAGCTATGAGTACTATTTAGACTTACGTCGTTATGGTTCAGTACCTCACAGCGGCTTCGGTTTAGGTTTAGAAAGAACAGTGGCATGGATTTCTGGCGTAGAACACGTTAGAGAAACAGCACCATTCCCACGCTTATTAAACCGTTTATATCCATAAACAATTCTATGATTTGAATGAAAAATAAATGGGTCCAGTCATGTGTGTAAACGATGACTGGACCATTTCAATAGGTAAAATATCAAAAAAAGGAGGGTCACTTTGGATATAGAATTACTTAGAAAACGCCCCGTTGTTATTAGAAGAGAATTACTCGATCACTATGCTGACATGGGATTATCAGAAACTGATTTAATCATCTTATTAAAATTAATTTATGAATATGAGCATTCAAATAAACAACCTTCTATTTCATATCTTAGTAAAGGTACAACGATGAAGGAACGCGAAGTGACAGGTGTTATTCAGCGTCTAATTCAATCAGATTTATTAGATTTAACAGTACAAAAAGATGAAGAAGGACGTTTTGCTGAATTTATGAATCTAGATGGTTTTTATCAATCTTTCAGTAAAATTTTAAAATCCCAAGAAACACAACAACGTGAAATGAATAACCAAGAGTCCTTTAAGTCATTATTCCAAATGATTGAAAGCGCATTTGGCCGTCCTTTATCACCCATTGAAATTGATACATTAAATCAGTGGATTGACGTTGATCACCATGATATTTCAGTGATTCAAGCTGCGGTGAATGAAGCATTGAGTCAAGAAAAAATGAGCTTTAAATACATTGATAGAATCCTATTAAATTGGAAGAAAAACAACGTTAAAACAGTGGAGGACTCTAAAAAGATCAGTAGTCAATACCATACACCGCAAATGAAACATACAGTCAAAAGCATTCCAAAATTTGACTGGTTGAATCAGGAGGAATCATAATGTTAAGTAAGAAAAAAGCATTAAGTATGATAGATGTCATTGATGAAATGTTTCCAGATGCAGAATGTGAGCTTAAACATGATAATCCATTTGAATTAACCATTGCGGTGTTGCTATCTGCACAGTGTACAGACGTATTAGTTAATAAAGTAACACGTGAGTTATTTAAAAAGTATAAAACACCACAAGATTATTTGGATGTCAGTTTAGAAGAACTGGAACAAGATATTCGCTCAATCGGGTTATATCGTAATAAAGCCAAAAACATTCAAAAGCTATGCCGATCACTTATCGATAAATTTGATGGCAAAATACCTAATAATCGTACAGATTTAGAAAGTCTTGCAGGTGTTGGTCGAAAAACTGCGAATGTTGTATTAAGTGTCGCATTCGGTGTTCCAGCGTTAGCAGTTGATACACATGTAGAACGTGTTTCTAAAAGATTAGGTATTAATCGATGGAAAGACAGCGTCAAAGAGGTAGAAGAGCGCCTGTGTTCAATTATTCCAAAAGAAAGATGGAATCAAAGTCACCATCAACTGATTTTCTTTGGACGTTATCACTGTTTAGCACGTGCACCGAAATGTGATATTTGTCCTTTATTCGATGATTGTAGAGAAGGGCAGAAACGATATCGTGAAAAACTAAGAAAAGAAGCTAAAGCATAAGAGGTGATTTTTTGATTACAAAATCTGATTTTGAAGCTTTAGAAGCCCAAATTGATGTCTTTGCGAAAAAGAAACAATTAACATCAGACCAAGGAAAAGCGTTACTTGATGAATATTTAACTTTAATCGAACACTATTTTTGTCAGATTAACAATGTTGAAACAATTGATTACAATAAATTAGATACTTATCCAGTTGTGCCCATTAATTTCCAAGAACGATTTGATTATATTCATCAACGAAAACATCACTTTATGGGCTATCGTCAGATGAAAACACTCATCAGTGAACTCATTAAAATGAACGCAGCGTATAAAGCAAGACAAGCACATCAAAAACGCTAATAATTTAAATGAAAATGATAAAAGACATGTTTGAATTTCTTGTTCAAACATGTCTTTTCATATTATTAAGTATAGAAAAAGTGCAGTGCTCAGAAGTTCGAGTCACTGCACTTTTATTATTTATGAAGCTTTATTATTGAAAATGGCATGTAGATTAAAGAATCTTGATAATGCATTGCCATTTTGATTATCGCCTTGCTGGTTGTTGTTGCCTTGTTGTTGATTATTGCTTTGTCCTTGTTGGTTATTGTTACCAAAGTTTTGACTTCTGTTATTTGAACCTTGTTGTTGACTGTTGTTGCTATTACTGCTGCCGCCTTGAGTAGTACCATTACCGTTTACTTTACGGTTTGTAGTATTGTGGTCAGGGTTGCTAGCAACGTATAAGTCAGATTTGCTTGAACCATTAACTGAAGCTGGACGTTGGAAGTCTTGTCCGTCTCTAGGGCTGATGTCTGACATCACATCTTCAAGCAAGTATTGTGGATACTCTTGTTCGTTATGACCAACGAATGAGTTTTGACCATATTCTTTAACTTTATTGAAGCCCATCCAAACTGACATTGAGTATTTAGGAGTGAAACCGTTAATCCATACATCTTTCGCTGCGTTATCAGGTAAGTTGTATTGTTGGTAAGTTTCTGAACCATAAGTACCTGTACCAGTTTTGGCTGCTAAGTTAACACCAGATACGCCATGACCATAAGCAGAACCCCAAGCTTCAAATGTACCTTTTAGTACTTCTGAAAGCATGTATGCTGTGTAATCATGCATAGCTCTGTGGTGTTTGTGATCAAACTCTGTAGTATTACCTTCTTGATCGACAACTTTAGTAATACCGTGTGCTTGGTTGTATTCACCGCCATTAGCTAACGCTGCGAAAGCAGAAGCTAAATCAGTAGGTGAGAATTCAGATGATGAACCACCAAGTACTTCTGAAGGACCAATTTCACCTTCATATTTCAAGCCAACTTTCTCTGCAAATTTCTTAGGTGCGTCTTGACCAGCATCTTGTTTCGTTTGTTGCCAAGCTTTCAATGCTGGAATGTTGAAACTTTGACGTAATGCATCATAAAGTGTGACATTACCATGACTCTTCGTATCATAGTTTCTGAATGTAGTACCATCAACCATGTATTCTGATTCGTCTTGAAGTTCATGGTTTGTTGCCCATTGCATATTCTCAATTGCTGGTCCGTAAGATAAGAATGGTTTTAATGAAGAACCAGTAGGGTGAGGGTCAGTTGCTTGGTTACGGTCGACAACATCTTTGAAGTGTCTGCCACCAGAAATTGCGACTAATCCACCGCTCTTACTGTCAACAATTGTTGAACCAACTTGTTGATCTTCGTTCTTATAGTAATTGCCGTTATCAATACGGTTCTGCAATGCTTTTTGAACGCTAGAGTCCATATTAGTATAAATCTTAATACCACTATTCATTAAGTCGCCAAGATTTTTGTCTTGGAACTCAGGATGTGCCATCAATTCAGACTTCACAAAGTTCACATATGAGTTATACTCAGGATCTTTATTATCTGGCTTAATTGCACGATCATCAGCACTACGTTTAACTAAGTTTTTCTCAATTGGTGTATCTTGCGCTTTTTTCATATCTTGTTCAGAAATACGTTTATGATAATGCATTAAGTATAATACAGTATCTTTACGAGATTCCGCTTCTTTAGGATTATCATATACATTGTATAAGTTAGGTACTTGAGGTAAACCTGCTAAGTACGCTTCCTCAGCTAAATTTAAATCTTTCAAATCCTTGTCGAAGTAATATTTAGCTGCTGCTTTAATCCCATAAACACCGTCAGAGTAGTAAATTTTGTTTAAGTAGATTTGGAAAATCTCATCTTTACTGTACTCTTGTTCTAAACGATACGATAAGTATGCTTCTTGTGCTTTACGGCCAATCGACTTTTGATCGGTTAAGAATGAACGTTTAACAACTTGTTGTGTTAATGTTGATGCACCTTGTGAACCGAATCCGCCAGTAATGTTTTTACCGACCGCACCGAATAAACGTTTATAGTCTAAAGCACCATGCTTATAGAAACGATTATCTTCAGTAGCTAGAACGGCATCTTTCATATTTTGCGGAACATCTTTTAAGTCCACGTGCGCACGTCTTTGACCGTTATCAAGTGTCTTGATTAATTTACCGTCTTTATCATAAATCTTTGCTGGTATAGGATCTTTTAATTTTGCATCAGAAAACGCTGGCGCTTTCCATGCGTAGTAAGCGAATAAAAGAACACCAACTAAGGCTAAGACAATAAACGCAATTAAAATGAAGCCAATAATCTTAATAATTGTCCTCTTAATATTCCTATTCTGTTTTTTACCAGACTTTCCATTCTTAGAATGAGAAGTCTTCTTTCTTTCTGTCATACGCGGTCCTCACTTTCATCTAATATCAACTTATCAACGGCTTTGAGGTAATTCAATCGTGGTTGATACTGATAAGGAATATGGTAACCATTTTTTCTTATTTCTTCAACTGTAATTGATTTTCTGATGTTATTTTGATGTCTTTGCCAAAAGTTTTCAAAGGAACGATAAGGCAGCATATAAACTTCATCTAATGCTTTAAAACGAATTAGTAAAAATACAATTCCGTTTTGTTCATAGCATGATTTCATATGCGCAACTTGGTGTTCATGAATATTTTGTAATGGAAAAGACGTCTTGCTCTGTGTTTCTTTTGCTTCAAAATCAATATAACGGCCATTATAAATACCGTTATAGTCAGTTGTAGATGGGGTGCGGAAATATGCTTCTTTAATCACAGCTTTACTGCGTTTAGGATAAGAAACATTTACGATTTGAACGGGTGTCGGTTTCTTGTGTATTACTGCTTTACCTGTAGAAAGGTAGTAATCGTTTGATAATTCGATTTCCTTTTCTAAAGTCATCCCACGTCCGCCATACTTGATTTTACTTGAATTGAATGGGTTTGTGCGTCCAACTTTAGTCTTATTTCTATTAAATGGTTTACCATTTGGATAATTCATTTGTTTCACCACACCAACAGGTTTTTAAACCGTAATAATTATACACAACTTACAGTGAGATGCAAACTCTCGAAACTTATTTCAATACAATGCTTACTTAAAAACCTTCCTTTAGTATTTAAGCAAACATTGGTTTGTGTATATGTCACTTATTTTAACGTTAATCAGGCCATTTAACAATATTGAACCCTTTTATCATAGGGATTTAAAGGTTTTCTGAAATGACGTACTTATCAATATATGATAATTTAATTGTGAGGGAGGCGAAATGTGATTGTATACCATTATCTCAACATTAATAGAACAAACCTATATTATGAAACAAAGATATGAAGAAGCTAGATCAGGTAAGGCATATGATTTCAAAAACGAGGTGATGCCTTTTGCTTATCACATCGATGATTTGTTGAACCAATTGGATGGTTATGCAGAAAATATCATTGCGCTTTCATACATGAATCAGTTGAAGTATCAAATACTCAAAGAAAATTTAGAACGCCTTTCTGTCGAATGTCATTATGCTTCAGCAAGCCGGAAACTCTTTATGGATAAACTGAAAAGTGTGAACTATGACTTAAACTATTTAAAGGAAAGTGAAACGCAATATGGTTAAAACAGCATATGTTACCGGCTATAAATCCTATGAATTAAATATATTTAAAGATGATGCACCTGAAGTAAAATACCTTAAATTATTTTTAAAAAATAAATTGCAAAATCTGGTTGAGGAAGGTTTAGAATGGGTATTGATACAAGGACAATTAGGAATTGAAATGTGGACAGCTGAAGTGGTGCTTGACTTGCAACAAGAGTATCCTGAATTAAAGCTCGGTGTGATTACACCTTTTCAAAATCATACAGAACGTTGGAATGAACAAAATCAGTTGAAGTATCAACAAATTATTGAAAAAGCTGATTTTCATGATTCAGTGCATCACGCACCCTACGAAGGACCCTTTCAATTCAAACAAACAGATCAATTTATCCTAGACCATACTGATATGACTGTTCTAATTTATGATGAAGAACAAGAAGCGAGTCCAAAGTTCTTTAAGCGGATGTTAGTTGATTTTGCAGAACAAACAAACTATACTTATGATGTTGTAACGTTTGATGAAATCAATACATTCATCAGTGATATACAGTGGTCTGAAGAAAGTTTCGAATGAGGTGGAGAAAAAATGGCAGATGTATCTTTAAAATTATCAGCAAAAGATATTTATGAGAAAGACTTCGAAAAAACCCTTGCACGTGGATATAGAAGGGAAGAAGTAGATGCATTTTTAGATGACATCATCGCAGACTATCAAAAAATGGCAGACATGAATAATGAAGTAATTAAATTAAATGAAGAAAATCATAAGTTGAAAAAAGAACTTGAAGAGTTACGTTTACGTGTAGCTACTTCTAGACCACAAGAAAACAAAAGTTTTTCTTCAAACACAAATTCTAGTAATGTAGATATTCTTAAACGTATCTCTAATTTAGAAAAAGCAGTATTTGGAAAATAGTTATTCTGAGTTTATGGCTCGAAGTCTGAAAAGTTGTGCTTTTTCGGATTAGCTTTACCATAGACAAAGAACCATGCTATAATTTTAAGAAGTGATATTTCGGGTAATCGCTATAGCAATATAGAGGAAAGTCCATGCTCACACAATCTGAGATGATTGTAGTGTTCGTGCTTGATGAAACAATAAGTCAAGGCTAATAGACGGCAGTGAAATAATCTAAGTCTTTTGGATATGATTAAAGTAGCTTGAAAGTGCCACAGTGACGGAGCCTTTACAGAAATGTAAAGGGTGGAACGCGGTAAACCCCTCGAGTGAGCAATCCAAATTTGGTAGGAGCACTTATTTAGCGGAATTCAACGTATAAATGAGGGAATAAGTGTGCGTAAATACTTATTCCAGACAGATGGTTACCACCGGCGTACGAGTGACTACTAGTGCACGTTATCAGTACTAAGGTACAGAACATGGCTTATAGAAATATCCTCACTAGTTCAGCTCTCCAAGATTGGAGAGCTTTTTTATTTGATATCTCGCTTACTACACATATATTACCGCTTCAAAATTTGCTACAATAATAAAGTAAATCAACAAAAATAGAAGGAAGGTCAACGCATATGTATCAATTATTAGCCGTATGTCCAATGGGTCTTGAAGCTGTTGTTGCAAAAGAAGTTAACGCATTAGGCTACGAAACAACAGTGGAAAACGGAAGAATATTTTTCGAAGGCGATGAAACTGCAATTGCCAAAAGTAATTTATGGCTGCGTACTGCTGACAGAGTCCGATTAGTCATGGGACGCTTTAAAGCTACAACATTCGAAGAACTATTCGAACAAACCAAAGCATTACCTTGGGAAACAATCATTACAGAAGATGGTAATTTCCCAGTACAGGGTCGAAGTGTTAAATCAACGCTTCATAGTGTACCTGATGTTCAAGCAATCGTGAAAAAAGCAATTGTTGAACGCTTAAAAGATGCCTACGCACATAAAGGATGGTTAGATGAAACAGGAAGTAAGTATCCTTTGGAAGTCGCAATTCATAAAGACGAAGTACTTTTAACAATTGATACTTCTGGTTCAGGTTTAAACAAACGCGGATACAGACTCGCACAAGGTGAAGCGCCAATCAAAGAAACATTAGCTGCTGCGTTGATTCGCTTAGCTAACTGGGATGGCAACACACCTTTAATCGATCCATTCTGTGGTTCAGGCACAATCGCAATTGAAGCATGCTTAATTGCACAAAATATTGCGCCTGGCTTTAACCGCTCATTCGTTTCAGAACAATGGGATATCATGCCTGATGATCTATACGAACAATTGCGTGACGAAGCAGATCAACAATCAGATTACGACAAAGAAGTTGAAGTCTATGCATATGATATTGATCCTGAAATGGTAGACATTGCGATACGTAACGCTGAAGAAGTAGGATTGAGTGAAGTCATTCAATTCGGTGTCAAAGATGTGAATACTTTAGATATCCATACCGATCAACCTATCGCATTAATCGGTAACCCGCCATACGGTGAGCGTATTGGTGATAGAGAAGAAGTTGAAGAAATGTATCGCTATCTTGGTAAGTTGATGCGTCAACACAAAAACTTATCAGAGTACATTTTAACAAGTAATAAAGAATTTGAATTTTTAACACAACAAAAAGCAACAAAACGTAGAAAGCTCTTCAATGGTTATATAGAATGTACGTATTATCAATATTGGGCTAAGAAAAAGTAAATAGTTTGAAAAATTGGGGTGACTAGGATGAATCAAGAATTTAAACGCGGCATAGTATACTCCATAATTGCCTATATCCTTTGGGGAACATTACCAATTTATTGGTCGTTGCTCAATGATATCAGTCCGTTTGAAATTCTCGCTTATCGTATTATTTTATCCATGATTTTTATGGTTGTATTAATCATGGCAATGGGAAAAAGTTCACAATTTATAAGTGGCATTAAAGCCTTAACAACCAAACAACTTTGGGCTATTATTCTAGCCGGCTATATCATTACAGTAAACTGGGGCACATTTATCTGGGCGGTAAATAATAATCACGTACTCCAAGCGAGTTTAGGTTATTATATTAATCCGCTTGTCAGCATTTTACTTGCGATGATCTTTATGAAAGAAAAATTCAATAAGTTAGAATGGTTAGCAATTTTCCTTGCTTTTATTGGTGTGCTATACATGACGTTAAAAATCGGCGAGTTCCCGGTTGTTTCGATTATTTTAGCAGTGTCATTCGGATTTTATGGCCTGCTTAAGAAAATTGTACCGATTGATGCTTTAAGCAGTATTACATTTGAATGTATCGTTACAACGCCAGCAGCTTTGATTTATATCGTTTATTTATGGATCTCACATCAAACAACCATTGGTATCAACATGCCGACATTCTGGCTATTGTTCTCAGGGGCTATTACAGCGATTCCATTAATTTCGTTCTCTGCAGGTGCAAGACGTATTCCTTTATCATTAATGGGATTCATTCAATATATCGGTCCGACATTAATTTTTATTTTAGGTATCTTTATTTACAGAGAACCTTTTGATACAAATCAATTCGTTACCTTTATCTTTATTTGGGCTGGAATTATCGTTTACAGCTTATCTCGCTACTTACAAATTAAGCATGCGAATAATCCAGGTCTTTAAAATTATGATGCATTTGACTAAATATCAGTCAGATGCATCTTTTTTATTCTCCGCAACATCGATTTTAATCCTTTAGAGTAAAGCGCTTTTAGTATACAATTAAAGCAATGTTATTTATAAAGGGGTACATAATCTATGACGAGTAACAACCAATTAGATATTTTATATAAATTAAAAAAAGAAGTCGAAAAATCAAACCATCAAGATTTGGTCCATATTATCAACCAAGTCATTAAAAAAGTTTATCTAGATCAATACACATTAACATTTGTCGGTCACTTTTCAGCAGGCAAATCTACATTAATCAACTTACTACTAGAACAAGAAATCTTACCAAGTTCACCTGTACCGACAACCAGCAACACAGCAATCGTCAGTGTCGCTGATAAAAGTGAAATTATCGCAAACTTAGAAGGTCAAAAATATACACGCTTGAACAATTATGATGAAGTGAAGCAATTAAACAGACAAAATGGGGATGTAGAGTCTGTAGAAATTCGTTTTGTATCTGATAAATTCAAAAAAGGATTCACCTTACAAGATACACCAGGTGTAGACTCAAACGTTTCATTACACCAAGCATCAACAGAACAATTCATGTTTACCAGCAATATTATTTTTTATACAGTAGATTATAACCATGTTCAATCCGCAATGAACTTCCAATTTATGAAACGTTTGAATCATGCAGGCATCCCAGTAGTCTTCGTAATAAATCAAATCGATAAACATAATGATGAAGAGCTTTCATTCGATGCTTTCAAACAAAATATTCAGCACGCGGTAGATGAATGGGACTTAGAACTTCTGAAAACATTTTATGTTTCTAAGTATGACCACCCAGAAAATCAAATTAATGCACTGTCTGATTTCTTAATCGAACAAGATACACATTGCGAGTCTATGGAAGACTATATTGAAAGAATCACACAGTTTATTACCGAAGACCAAAAATCATATATTCAAGCTGAAATGCAGGATATTTTAGCAAACTTAGATATTGATGCTTCACAATTTGACCAAGCTTATTTAAACTTCCAACAGAATCAATCTGTTAGTGAAGAAGCACAGTTGTTAAATGATCCAGATAAGCTCTATAAATATTTAAATTATCAACGCAAAAACATTTTAGAAAACGCATACTTAATGCCGCATGAAATGCGTGAAAAGATTCGTCTCTACTTAGAGAGCCAAGTAAAGACATTCAAAGTTGGCGGATTCTTTAATAAGAAAAAGAAAACTGAAGAAGCTAGGGAAGAGCGTTTACAAAATGTAATGACAGCGTTACAAGATATTGTAAATCAACAAATCAGACAGCCTATGCGAGAAGATATGTCATTCTTAACCCGCTTCATCAACCAAACAGACGTCAACCAATCTATTTTAAATCAGCATTATGAAATACCATCCTCACTTGTCACAGATTTATACCAAGAACAAATGAGTATCAGTAATGCTTATGTATTAAACTTCTGTGACGATGTCGTTAAAGCTATTCATCGATTTATTAAAAAAGAATCTGAACCTCTATTAAAACGTGCTATTGAAAATGCTGAAACACAACATGTCGACGATGAAGAAGAGACGGATCAAAATGATTATGAAAAATATATTGAGTTACGTAAGCTGCGTGAATCACTCATCACAAGAAATTATCAACATTATTATATTCACTTAGATGATTCATTAGATAAATTGATTGACCGTACAGAAATCACATATACAAAAGAAGAGCTAGAAACACCGAAAAAACAACTGAACCAAACTAAACAAAAAACTGAGTTAAAATCTGATATCGATATTGAAACAATTAAGCAAGGTATCGATATCATTGATCCTGTTCCTTTATTTGAACAAACCAAATCTGATTTAAAGGCTGCTATTGAACGAATGGATCAACAAATTGTGAAAATCGGCGTCTTCGGTACATTCAGTGCTGGTAAAAGCAGCTTAATCAATGCGTTACTAGGTGAAAATTATTTAGTAAGTTCACCAAATCCTACTACAGCAGCAACAACAGAGCTCTCATATGGTAATTCAAGTGCAATCACTTTAAAACAAGCACCTCAATTACTCGCGGAATTAAATCAATTAGTTGAATCTCAAAAATTCCACTTTGAAAGTTTAGAGGACTTTAAAGCAACAGATACAACAGAGTTAAAACATTCATTGAAGAAAGAACAACTTGCTTTTGTTAATGCGGTTAAAGAACAATTAGATTTATACCAAAATATGATTCAAGATGGTTACCATCACGATATCAGTCAGGATGAAGTGAAAAAATGGAGTGCTCAAGATGAATATGCTGCGTTTGTGGAAACTGTTCATTTAAACTTACCGATAGACTGGTTGAAAAATAAAATTATTGTAGACTCTTTAGGTCTATATTCAAATAACCAACGTCATTCTAATGAAACAGAAAAAATATTAACATCATCTGATTTGATTTTATACGTAAGCTATTTCAATCATTCATTTACTGATAACGATAAAGCATTTATTGAGTATATGAAAGAGATGAATCAACTCAATGAAAATCAAACATTCAAGATGATTATTAATGCAGTAGATTTAGCAGAATCAACAGAAGATTTAGAAGCTGTGGAAGATTATGTCAGCGATGCATTACAACAAGTAAATATGCCTGCTGATATTTATAGTGTTTCTAGTCGACGTGCATTAAAAGAGGGCGATGAAGGGCTAAATAAACTAAAAGATAGTCTAGATTACTTTGCGGAGGTCGAATCTAAGGTTGTTTTACAACAACAAATGAAAGCGCAACTTGAACAAATTAGTGCCTCTTATACACAAATGTCAGAAGACTATCAAAATAACCGTGAAGAAATGGAAACGCGTCAACAAGAAGTAAGAAAGATTGAACAAAAAGGTGCGATTCCAACTACGACTTTAAAAACGACTAAGCAACATGTTTATAACGAAGTTGAAGATCAAGTATATCACTTGAATGAACGCTTAAAAATTCAATTGTTTGATGAAGTTCGTACAGTATTCAACGGGCAAATGACTAAAAACAATGACTTTGATGCTGAAAAACGTGATGCAGTTAAAACATATCTTGAACAAATCCATGGCAGATTGTATATGGAACAAACTTTAATTGCTGAACGTATTAAAAAATTCTTTAATAAGCAACTGGAAGATCAACTTGCACCTATTGTTAAGCAATTGAATCAATTGCATATTTTATTGCAGCCACACTTTGAGATTGAAATGGATAAAGATAAAATTACAACGATGCATATTGATTTTAATGAAATGTTCGAACATCTTCCGAAAAAATTGACGAAAAAGCGTTTGTTGCAACTGAAAGCACAAAAAGAACTACAAGAGCAAATCACAATGGAAACAGTTGACTTGTTGCAAAACAACATTAACCAATTACGACAAGAGTTAGAACAACAAGTGTCTAAGATGGGCAAGATTGCAGATCAACAATTAAATGAGATTTCAAATGAAATACATGAACAAGCAAGCGCATTATTAAGCGTTAAAATTGATAATAGCTTGATTCAACAAATTGATGCGGCTAACCGTCAATTAAAAGAAATTATTTAACTTAGAAAGAGGAAGTAGTATGACAAACAAAGTATTGCTGGTAGATGGAATGGCGTTATTATTCCGCCATTTCTATGCTACAAGCATTCATCATCAATTCATGAGAAATTCAAACGGAGTTCCGACTAATGGCGTACAAGGATTTGTTCGTCACATCTTTTCAGCAATAGATGATATTCAACCGACACATATCGCTGTATGTTGGGACATGGGGCAACAAACGTTTCGAAATGAAATGTTTGCAGATTATAAACAACATAGACCAGCACCGCCTGATGAATTGATACCACAATTCGATTTAGTTCAAGATATTTCAAACGCACTTGGGTTTGTTAATATTGGAGTTAAAAATTATGAAGCCGATGATGTTATCGGAACGTTAAGCAGAAATTTATCAGAGGATAACGAAGTTTATATCGTTACAGGAGATAAAGATATCTTACAATGTATAAATCCTAATGTTGAAGTTTGGTTGACTAAAAAAGGATTTAATATTTATAACCGCTATGATTTAACACGCTATCAAGAAGAATATCAATTACATCCGCTTCAACTCATCGATATCAAAGCATTTATGGGAGATACCGCTGATGGTTATCCTGGCGTCAAAGGAATTGGTGAAAAAACAGCACATAAATTGATCTTAAAATATCAGTCTGTAGAAAATGTTATCAATCACATTGACGAATTGACACCGGCACAACAAAAGAAAATTATCAGCCAATTAGATGATTTGAAACTTTCAAAACAACTTGCAGAAATCCACACTAATGTACCATTAGATGTAACAGCATTATTTAATCAAATGCAGTATCATCTGGATTTCATTGATATTTTCAATGTCTTAGATACTCACGATTTGAAAGTGTCTAAGAAATTTATTGAAAGAGAATTCTTACCATTTTAATCATTCAAAACAAAAGCGGGAGGGCGTTTCACAGTTAATAACTGTGGAGACGTCCTCCCGCTTCTTTTATTTTAAGGCTCTATACTATTTAGGACTGGTGATAATCA
>NZ_KV840345.1:0-29680 GCF_001839185.1 Staphylococcus sp. HMSC65H10
GGACTGTATTTATGTCCCAGCCCCTTTTTTATATTCAATTTTCTCAAACATTTAACTTTACAATAAACTCAATTCTCTTTATCATAGATATAGTTAACACCTCTCAACTAAAAAGCATGAGGAAATTTTATAAAAAAGGAGTCAATATAGAAAATGAAAACAATATTGAAATTCAGATGGCTAATTTCAATTATTGTTGTGATAATGGTGGCTTGTACTTTAATTTTCGCACCTAATTTAACAAAATTAGCTGAAGATAAAGGTGATATAAAGCCTCCTGATAATATGACCTCACAACAATATACAAATAAATTAAAAGCAGTCGGTGCTGATTCCGAAAGTATCAGCGCTGTCGTCAAGTTAGATCGACCTCTAGATAAAACAAGTCGTCAACAGCTTAAAGACTATGTTAAAGACATCAAAAAAGTGAAACATGTTGAAAATGTCATTAATCCTGTCGAAAGTAAGGACATTGAAGACAAATTAGTGGCAGATAATAAAAAAACTGTGCTCATTCCTATAGAAACGACAGATGATAAAACTAAGACTTTAAATGCTGCGGATGATATCAATCATATTCATCAAGACTTTAAGTCTTCTTATTTAACTGGTAATGAAATCATCAATGATGACATCAATAAGAGTGTGAACGAAGGCCTGCAGAAGACTGAAATTATTACAGTCATTTTAATTCTTGGTATTTTATTCTTAGTCTTCCGTTCTGTAGTTACACCTTTTGTACCATTACTTTTAGTTGGTATTTCTTATTTATTCTCACAAGGTATTTTGGCACTGCTTGTTAAATATATCGATTTTCCAATTTCCATCTATATTCAACCGTTCTTAATCGCGTTGCTGTTTGGTATTGGAACGGATTACTGTATTTTATTACTTAACCGTTATAAAGAAGAGTTGAGTAAAAACCAATCCAATTATCAAGCTGTATTTAACACTTTCAAAAATGGCGGACGCACGATTTTAATCTGTGCCATTACAGTATTAGTCGGCTTTGCAGCATTATTCTTTGTAGAGTTTAGTCTCTTCCGTTCAGCGATGGGTATCGCAATCGGTGTGCTATGTCTGATGATTATCTTATTCACCTTGCTGCCTACACTATTAATGGTAACGGGTGAAAAAATATTCTGGCCAAGCAGAAATGCTGGTACACACAAAGATAGTAAATTATGGGGCACGTTGGGCCAATTTACAACGAAACGTTCTTTCTTAGGCCTTGTCATTGTGTTAGTAATTTTGGTACCAATTATTATTTTCGCACCTAATAAAATTTCATTCGACAATACTAATGAAATCAGTGATCAATATGATTCCATCAAAGCCATCAATATCATTAAAGATGACTTCACTATGGGACAAGCATTCCCAGTAAATATTGCAATCGCAGATAATCATAAACTGACAACTTCTAAAGGTGTGAATGATGCTGAAGTCTTGGCACAATCAATTGAAAAAATAAAAGGTGTCGATAGTGTCAGCACGATTACACGCCCTACCGGAGAAACGATTAAATCTCTTTCAGCATCGCATCAACTAGATGTCATTCAAGGCAAGTTAAATGAAGCGAATCAAGGACTCGATCAAGTCAATAATGGTTTAGGTGAGATGCAGTCACAAGTTGAACCTCTAACAGAACAACAACGTGTACAACAAATGCTGCAACAAAGTTCTCAACTTCCACCACAACAAGCTGTTCAACAAGTTACTGGACAGTCTGGTCAATTAGCACAAGGGTTAGAACAATCACAAAATGGTATTTCACAAGTTCAAGACGGACAAACTCAGATTCAACAACGCTTAAAAGAAATGGCCGATGACAAAAACATCGACAAGTCTGGTATGCACATCACAGATGATATGTTGAAAAATACAGATTTAAAAGATTCGGTTAAACAGTATAGCGAAGGCAATGGTAAGGTACTCTTAATGACTGT
Source organism: Staphylococcus sp. HMSC65H10 (assembly GCF_001839185.1). Lineage (NCBI taxonomy): Bacteria > Bacillati > Bacillota > Bacilli > Caryophanales > Staphylococcaceae > Staphylococcus > Staphylococcus sp. HMSC65H10. Next base: position 1,950 of record NZ_KV840345.1, read on the forward strand.
TGAATTAAAAGGAGATCCTTTCTCTAAATCAGCTATGCAGACTGTAGATACGATACACGAAACTGTCGATCATCAAGTCAAAGGCACATCATTCGAAAACAGTGATATTGAGTTTGGTGGCACATCATCACAAAACAATGACTTAGAAAAAACAGTCAATAGTGATATGAGTAAAGCCATCGCATTGATTACAGTATTCTTATTTATTGTACTGTTAATCTTTGAACGCTCAATTATTATGCCGATTTATATGATCGCATCTATTTTAATCACATATTATGCATCTATCGGTATTTCAAACTTAATCTTTACAAACTTATTTGATATGGGTGGCCTCTCATTAGTTGTTCCATTCTTCAGCTTTGTTGTACTCATGGCTTTAGGTATCGACTACGCAATCTTCTTAGTCAACCGCTTCACCGAAGAAGTCGAACAAGGTCATTCAGTCACTGACGCCATCATCACTTCAATGCGTAAGATGGGTACAGTTATCATGACCGCATGTGTCATTTTAGTCGGTACTGTCGCAGCACTTTATACTTCTGGTGCCTTAACACTTATGGAAATTGCGACTGTGATTATTATCGGACTTATCATTTATAACGTACTCTTATTACCACTCTTCATTCCTTCGGTTGCACAATCATTCAATCAAGGAAACTGGTGGCCATTTAAAGCACCTACGAAGAATTCTCAAACTAACACGTCAAATACAGACCCTACAAATTAAAAAATGAATCATAATTGAAGAAACGCCCCTGCGTAAAGGACGCAGAGGCGTTTTTATTAGAAAAAGCGACAGATACAGCACCTGTCGCTTTTTTAATATCTTCAATATTTTTTAATGATCATGTTCTTGCGCAAATGCATCTGCTTTTTTCTTACTTTGAATAAAGAAACTAAGGAATAATGCGATAGCGCTAAATAATGTAGCAATCCAGAAAGCATCATTGACACCTTCAACTGTCGCAAGTTTATTTAAGAAGGTCATAATCACTTTCATTGCGCCTTCTTGACCGCCATATTGCATGGCCATTTCTTTCATTTGATCTTGAATCGCCGGATTCGTTTTATCTAAATCTTGTGCGAACGTATTCATGTGTTCAGTTGTTTGTGTCGTCATCACTGTAACGAGAATAGCTGTACCGATAGAACCCGCTAATTGACGCAATGTGTTCACTAAGGCATTACCATGTGAAATTAAACGTGCTGGCAATGCATTCATACCTGCTGTCATAATCGGCATCATAATAAATGCCATACCAAATGAACGTAAAATATAAATCCCCATAATATGCGAATACGGTGTATCCATTGTTAAATGCGTTAACTCCCATGTTCCGTATGTCATAACCGCGATACCAAATATCGCAAGTGGTTTAATACCTATCATGTCATACAATTTACCAGCAATTGGACCTAATAGTCCCATAACTAAAGCACCTGGTAATAGTAATAAACCTGAATCAATCGCGGTAAAACCACGTAAATCTTGTAAATAAATCGGTAATAATAACATACCGCCATATAAACTCATCATGACAATAACGTTAATAAGTGTTGTTAATGCATAAGTCGGAAACTTCAAGACTTCAAAGTTCAACATCGGCATCTTCATACGTAACTCTCTTAAGATGAATAAGATAATAAAGATAACTCCGATAGTAAATGAAACGATAATTTCATTTGAACCCCAACCTGCATTACCTGCTTCACTAAAACCATACAGTAACGCGCCGAAGCCTAATGTACTGAAAATAATACCTGGGACATCTGCTTTAGGTTGAGACGTATGTTGATAAATTTTGAAACCGAAATAACCGACAACAATCGCCACAATACCGATAAAGAACATACCGTAAAACATAAGATTCCAGTGATAGTTTTGAACGATATAACCTGATAATGTCGGGCCGATGGCTGGCGCTAAAATCATCGCGACGCCCATCACACCCATAGCCATACCACGTTTAGCCGGTGGGAAAATCGTCATAATCACATTAGAACCTAGCGGCATTAATATCCCTGCACCCGCTGCTTGAAGCACACGGCCAGTCATCATAACTGGGAAGTTCATCGCAATCCCGCACACTAATGAGCCGAGTGTGAAAATAACAAGTGAGAACAAGTATAATTTACGGTAAGAAAAACGGTCGAATAAAAAGGCACTGACCGGAATTAAAATACCATTTACCAACATAAAACCAGTCATCAACCATTGACCTGTTGACGCGGTAATATTGAAATCACTGTTGATTTTAGGCAATGCCACATTTAATAATGTTTGGTTTAAAATCGCAATAAACATCCCAAACAACATCGCCGCAAGGACTTTATTACGTGTTGCCCCTTTACCAAAACGATACATGACCGAATCGCCTTGTGCAGGTTGTTTTGTCTCTTCTGTTTCTGAGTTTTGTGTTGTTTCTTGTTCATATGTGGACTCAGTTTCTGTTTCATCTGAGTGAGTCTGTTTTAAGTCTGTCTCCTCTGTTGATTCCTCTGATGTTTCTAAATCGCTCGCTTTAAATCTTGAAGGATCAGTATTTTGTTTGATGTGAGAGGGGTTAGGTTGACGTACTGATTGAGAAGTTTTACGTTTTCTTAAGAAAACATTGATCAGCAATACAATCAGTAATGCAACGACAATATATATAATTAAAGCAAGTGTCATAGATTGACCTCCTTACTTATGAATACTTACTTCAGCATTCATACCTGGAACCACTGATTTTGCCGGTGCATTTTCAAGTGAAATCTTCACAGGTACGACTTGTGATACTTTAGTATAGTTGCCGTCGCTATTAGATGAAGGCATTAAAGAGAAACTTGAAGCTGTCGCTTTACCGACTTGTTCTACTTTACCTTTCATTTTAGAATCTTGACCGTCAATTTTAACATCTACTTTTCTACCCTTTTCAACATCGCCAATGTCTGTCTCATCTACATTTGCGGTAATATATAATTCATCTAAATTATAAGCATATGCCATTGGAGAACCTGCTTGAACCATGCCACCTTCTTGCGCATCTGTTTTCACAATAGTTCCGGCTTGAGGCATTTTAATATCCATTTTTTGTGGAGAACCGTCTTCTCCTTTACCTGCTACTTCTGCGATTTGTTCATCTTTTTTATAGTATTTGTTTTCTTTGCCATCAAATGATTCTACTTTACCTGAAACAGGGCTCGCAATTTTAATTTGTTGACCATCTACTTTCGCGTTATCTGTTTTTATATAACTTGTTGCTTGGTTATAATAGTAAAATCCGCCGATGCCGATTAACACAAGCACTACGATTGTCACAATATTAATAATGATTAACTTCTTCATACATACTTTCCTCCTATTTGCTTTTCAAAGTCACTTTTAATAGTATAAAGACATGTAACTTAAAAAAACACCAACACTTTTAAAAAATGTGTCGGGCGATTCTAAAGTGTAACGAAGAGGTGCAGAGATGAAAAAGCGTGCTCGAATCAAAATATTTATAAATACAATTGGTCTGATGGAAAACTATGCGCCAGAAGAAATCACAATTAAAATGATTTGCGCATATAGTGGTATTAACCGTTCTACTTTTTATGACTACTTCCAAGATAAATACGATTTATTTGAACAGATTCAAAACTATCACATGTCGCGTTATCAAAAGTTAATGCACATTGTATATCAAGATTTTGAAACCATTAAAAAGGATAATCAAAAGCTGCTTCAGTTTTTCCGTATTATCTTCAGATACATTAATCGATTTCAACGATTTTTTCGTGCCATCTTTGTCACACATCCACAAAAAGATGTGATTATTAAATTCGTTACTTTTACACATGAATCTTACGAACGATTGTTGAATGATTATACACGTATTTCAGATAAGATTTACTTTGCACATTACTTAATCGGAGGCCAATTAGGTGTAATTCATACTTGGTTAAGACGTGATTGTACAGAAGCACCTGAAGCAATGGCACAAACGATGTTAGTCAATACTATTAAAATGAGACAACAAGCTTAAAATACTCAATAATAAGCAAAGAGGAAGCGTCTGACGAAGACACTTCCTCTTTTTATATGAATAAATAAAACACTGCTTTATATATTTTCACTACTCATTCTCTGATAGAGGCTGCGCAAAGACTCTGGCAGTAATCAAATGAAGTATTATTAATACAATTGATGCGATAAAAATGATAATTAAATAAGGGATATAACTGCTTTCACCCATTAAACCGACTAACGGTGTACTGATGCCTCCGATTAATGTTTGAACTAAACCGAGTAAACTAGAAGCACTGCCCCCGCCTCCTGTACGTTCATCCATCGCCACTGAAAATCCAAGTGTTGCGATACCTGTTACTGGGCTGACTAACACAAAGAAAGCTATGAATAAAAAGAAAATGGGCAAGTGGAAAATCAGCACAATTGAAATCAAGACAACTCCGACGAGTTGAACCCAAGTATAACCGCGCATTATTGCTAAGGGTGAAAAGTAATCAACTAATTTACCAGATAATTGTGATGAAATAATCAAGCCGATACCATTCACTGCGAACATAATACTGAACGCTTGTGGTGAAAGTGTATAAATACGTTGTGTAATAAAAGGAGAGGCTGAAATATAACTGAATAAAATCACAAAAGTCATACCTTGAAGCAACATTGGTAAAACAAATCTCGGGCGCTTCAACAAACGTTTGAATTGAATTAAAATTGATTTGATATCAGCTGGCTCTCTCGCTTGCTTACTTAATGATTCTGGCACACGTATAGAGGTACTGAATACCATAAAAATCCCGAAAATCGTTAAGATAATAAAGACCATATGCCATGTTGAAAATAATAAGATAATGCCGCCCAATGCTGGAGCAATCACAGGTGCGACACCATTCACCAACATTAAAACAGCTAGGAATTTTGTTAAAGCTTTTCCATGATACATATCACTGGCAATCGCTCGTGAAATCACCGCAGCTGCCCCTGCACATAAACCTTGAATCAATCTTAAACTGATCATCATCGTGATATTCACTGAAAAAACAATACCTATACTTGCGATAGTATAGATGACCATCACTATAATTAAAGGTTGTTTTCTTCCATAAGCATCTGATAAAGGTCCCATAATCAAATTACCAAACGCTAATCCAACCATAAATAAAGTCAGTGTTAATTGTGCCGCAGATGCAGTTGTATTAAAATCCGATCTGATTTGCGGCAGCCCTGGTAAAAACATATCGATGGATAACGCACCGATGGCTGTCAGCGCCCCTAAGATAATAATCAAAAATATAGGCGGTCGCTTTTGATATGTATGTCCCTGACTCACAAACAATCCCCTTCTTTCTCTCTGTACAATTCAATTAATATCCTCATGTTATACCGATAGTCAAAATAATACAATGAAAATAAAACTCGTATTTCAAATAAACAAAACTACAAGTGACGTATATTAAATAAACTCCTCTCTATCCAATGGATAAAAAGGAGTTTATTTATGATTGAGAGCTGATAATTTTCAAGTCGTCAGTACTTGGTATCTGTCCCGATTTATGATTATCATCTAAAAGTTTATAGGTTGATTTAACCCATACACCTTGGTTATTTAAAGTTAAGACTTCAGCGTAAACGTGCGCCCCTTCAGTCGTTACATCAACGACTTGGGGCGATTGGTAAAAAGACGCTGCACCTTGACCTGTTTGAATCAAATGTTGTGTCTGTTTATAATTATCCGTTCCTGATTTTAAAAATGGAGAGACACTTGCGAAGTTATTATTCGTCGACGCTTCATTTAAAGCTGACGTATATTTATCAAAGAACCGAGACAATTTATTTTTTAAACTGTTTTCCTCTTTTTCTTTCTCTTCAACATACTTCTCAATTTTTTCTTTTTCGAAGTGTAACGTCACAGGGGTATTCTCTTTTAATTCATTCGGATAAATTTTTATGCTGTCAGATTCGAATGTTCTGCCTTTGACTTTACCTTCTGCTGATACTTCAACTTCATCAGTTACAGGGTAAGGTCCATATAAACGTGTATGATCGTAATTGTAAGACTTACCATTAATTTTCACTTTCGTATGCTTACCTTCTAATTTATTGGCACCTTCTAACTTGATGTTTAAATTCGCCTCAGGGAATTTTTCATGAACATCGACTGTTTCGCTGTTACTATTTTTAAATGAGAAAGTCAAATAACCACTGAATTTACCATTAGCTGTTTCTTTTGTTGCTGGAATTTTATAATCACCTGGAATAAAGTTACCTAACATAGTGGCTTCATTAGCTTCTGCAATAACTTTACGTTTTCGATCATCCGCTCTGAAAATATACGTTGTTTTCGTTTTAGGTTTAATAATCGGTTTCTTAGTAATCGTAGTGAAACTGATGTTATCAAAGAAAATAAAACGGCGGCCATTTTTAGTAATGCGCAGTATTTTATTGCCATCAGGTGTTTTAATAAAGCTGGCATCTTTGTCGTTACGGTCTATGTTGCGTATCGTCTCTTGCAGTTCTTTATCAAACTTATTCTGACCGATTTCGCTTTTTATATATTTAATGTACGTTTCCGCTTCATACGTACTTACTTTATTCTCACGTGTACTTAAAATCGTCGCAATACGTTGTGTATCATTATTCTTCACTGCATTCGCTAAGATTTTTGCTTGTGCTTCTGGTGTATTGAAATTTCTCAACAAGAAAAACAGAATAATCAATAAGATAACGATAAAAATACCGATACCCCACGGCACCATTTTACGTAGATTCTGATTTGTGCGCATACGTTGTTCACGCGTTTTGCGGCTTTCATTAGAATCCGGCTTTTCGGATTGCCCCATTGACAGTTCACCTCGTTTCAATACTTTCAAATTTTATTCACATTTCCCAGGAAATGTTGAAACTAACTTGATTTTCTATGTAAAGAATGTTTGTTTTTCTTAAATTTTATGTAACCCGCACAAATTTTACAGGTATTGCACAAAAAAGTAAAACTAAAACCGACATTTCTTCTGTAAAACTGTTGGATAGTTCTATTATAATAGACTACACAATAAAATTATATCAGTATTTAGCCTTATGTCCTTTTTTAACAGTAATTATGACAAAAATCGGTACACTTTGATAAGGTACCGATTTTTATCAATGCTATTTGATTTATCGAATTTTAGAAATATATTCTTTAATACGTTGATCGATAATTCTTAAGTTTTTAGCTGTTTCTTCTATTTGTGATTGTGATATATCTTGAAGCAAGTATGTAGAAACATCATTTACAATCACTTTAGTACGTTCTATATATTCGCGACCATTGTCAGTAAGTCTCACATACTTCAAACGTTGGTCTACGTTTTCATTTTGTTTTACAAGTTCAACTAATTCAAGATTAATTAACTTTTTAATTCGACGACTGATGGCAGCTTTATTGACACCTTGTTTTTCAGTAATTTCTGAAAGTGTCAAAGATTTATTATTGTCTAGTAAAAATAAAGCTTGAGATTGTTCAATCGAAATATGATATTCCTTACGTAAACCTTCTAGCAAACTTGCCATGAGGGTATTAATATCTTCGATAAACATTGCCATAAACTGCGTGTGTTGCTCAATGTTTTCCATGATTTTCTCCTTCATAACTATAAAAATTTCTTATTGCATCTCAGCATGAGAACCTTTTTATTCTACATATTAAACAATCCGTATATCTAATCATATCATATCTAAAGTAACATAAGGCGAAATAGGGTAAGATTAGAAGAAGGAAATTTATTATATAGAGGTTAATTATGCTATTACTTTCACTCATATTAAGCCTATTGATTTTATGTAGTTATATCTATTTATACTTTAATCACTATCGCTTTTTAAATATACAATCCTTTTTCATTACTCTGGTCTTAGGATTCATCATATTATTTATTCATTTAATCACGCGTACATTGCCTTATGATTTAGCCAGCGTATCAATAATAGGTGCCTTACTTTTATTATTCAAGCATCGGGCTATTTTAGTTTGGAAAAGTGCACGTATGTTCTTCACAAGAATTTTGGGTCTGACTTTAGCTGTTACTTTCTTAGCATTGGCTTTAAATTTATTAAGTCATATTCCAGTACCCGTGCTGAATGCACTTTTCTTATGGATCGGTTGGATTACTATCAGTACACTCTTTGCCCTAGTCCACTATTTAAGTTGGTCTTCAGCATTTAGTATGGTCGTACTGCCAGAACCGATTGATGTAATCATTGTACTAGGTGCAGGTTTATATCGCAATCAAGTGACACAAATGTTGGCTTGGCGCTTAGATCGTGCAGTTGCTTTATATCAAAATCATCATGGCAATCCTTACATTGTAGTCAGCGGCGGGACTGGTGAAGGAGATGAAGTATCAGAGGCTGAAGCCATGCAAGCGTATTTAATTGAACAACACATTCCAGAAGATCGTATTATTTCAGAAGATCAATCACATAGCACTTTTGAAAACCTGAATAATACAAAAGCACTTATCAGCAATCAAGCTTTTGAACACATCGCTATTGTCACGAGTCAATTTCACATATTACGCGGCTTGCGTTTTGCACAAGTTCTTAAAATGAACGCAGTCGGTGCTGGCAGTCGCACACCTTATCCATTTTTTGATACAGCATTAATCAGAGACTTTTTTGCTTTGATGTATTGTTATAAACTGTTATTAACCATTTATTTCGGTGCTTTGTTCATTGGCAGTATGTTCATTAAACACCCTATATTACTTGAATTCTTTTTATCTATGTTCTAACTCATATAATGCTATGTATATAAATAAAAAAGTTGAGGTCTCACCTATTTTAGGTTTGACCTCAACTTTTTTTACATTATTTTCCCTTAATCATGTTTCCCCAATTAACGCGATTAATCATTGGCTACTATTATGAGCGTTAATTATATTTGACTGTGTTTATACTTCTTCACTGTCATCTTTTTTATTAATAATTTTACCATCGAACAAGTCAATGACACGGTCTGCATAATCAAAGAGTCTTGTGTCATGTGTGATAAGAATTCCGACCATATCTTCATTTGTGATACGTTCTCTGATCATTTCAGTTACTTCTGTTGCACGGTGGGCATCTAAGCTTGCTGTTGGTTCGTCAGCTAAGATGATTTTTGGATTATTCATGAATGCACGCATAATCGCAACACGTTGTTTTTCACCGCCAGATAACATAAACGGATAAGCATCTAAACGATGTTTCAAACCGATTTGGTCTAATAATTGCTCTGCACGTGCTTTCGCATCTTTTTTAGACATGCCCGCTTCTTGTCCTACTAATGTCAATTGGTCTCTAACTGACAAGTAAGGTACTAAATGCGAAGCTTGGAAGATAAAGCCAATTTCAGTTAAACGCATATCTGAGTTTGTTTTTTCTTTTGAGAACAATGGCGCACCATTGTAGATAATTTTACCTGTATCTGGATCTTGTAGACCACCTAAAATTGTTAATAACGTTGATTTACCTGAACCTGAAGCACCGCTCAAGATAACGAATTCTCCAGTTTTAACTTCAAAGTTAACACCTTTTAAAACATCTGTTTTAGCTTGGCCAGTACCGAATGATTTTGTAATATCTTTAACTTCTAAACCCATTATCCTTCACCTCCGATTGCTTCAATTGGATTTACTTTAACGAGTTTAATGAATGATAATGCTGCACCGATAATTGCAACGACTACGAAGACGCCTACTACAAGTAACATGTTGCCTGCAGTTAAGTGGAACGGCATACTTACTGGCATTATCATACCTAAGCCACTAATAATCAGTAATGAAACAACCACACTAATCATTGTAACAAGTAAGATTTGGAATACTAATGATGATAACAAGTGTCTTGTTTTGATACCGATAGCTTTTAAAATACCGATTTCAGAGATTTTTTGAATTGTCATAACGTAGAAGAATGCACTTAAGACAATTGCTGAAATCACGTATAAGCTGACAATCATCATTGTTAATGGTGCTTGCTCTGCGTTGTAACTTGGAATATTGTCAGTTAAGTCTTTTTCAGTTACTACTTTTGCACCGTTAATGTCATTAATTTTTTTCTCATCTGCTTTAGATACATCTTTTAATGGATAGAATGTTGCTGCTTTTGGCACTAATTTTTCAAACGTATCGCCTGTTGTCATCACTGCAGATGTGTGTGAATACATTGTGTCTTCTAATAGACCTACAACTTTATAATCTTTGTCACCATTCTTGAATGTTACAGTGTCACCTTTTTTCACACCATCAGCTGTTAATTTTTTATTAATAACAACTTCATTATCAGCTTTTGGATAATGACCTTCTGATAAAGCTGGTTTGAAGTCTTTACCAGGATTAATCAACATGATGTCTAGGTCATTTGAATTCTCGCTTTTCATTGATTGCATTCCGATTTGGAATGGCTCTGCGTTGACTATATTCTCGATGTCTTTTTTCTCGTCTGGTTTAAGCGCTGATTTTTCAATCACCGGCTCTTTCATATCTTGTACGACGTATTTTTCAGCATTCATATTATCTAACATAGAAATGTTTTCGCGTCCAAGCCCTTGTGCGAGTCCGCTAATGAATAATACCATGCTAGCCAGTAACAAGATAATCAGCATTATTAAAATATATTTGAACTTATAGAATACGATCTCTTTCCATGCTAACTTCATATTATTGACTCCTTTTTCTTTTATGATACTTATATTGTAAGCAGACTTTATGAACTCAATATGAACAAACCGAAACTTTTGTTCATTTGATATATTTGTGTCACTCAGTTACTGAAAGGTATAATTAATCTAAATGATTACTAGGAGTGATAAGGATGACAACATGTCTCATTGTCGATGATGATTATCAAATCCTTCATTATGTATCTTCCTATTTAGAACGTGAAGGTTTTAAAACATCCACGCATTCCAATGCGCGTGATGCCTTAAACTATTTAGAAACACATCAAGCTGATATTGCGATTGTCGACATTATGATGGATGGCATGGATGGCTTTGAATTATGTAATGAAATAAAAGCTTCTTATGAAATGCCGGTCATTATGTTGACCGCACGTGATGCTTTAAGTGATAAAGAAGAAGCTTATTTAACGGGTACTGATGACTATGTAACCAAACCTTTTGAAGTACAAGAACTCATCTTCCGGATCAAAGCTGTTTTAAGACGCTATCAAATTAATGCGGAAAATGAATTAACCATTGGTAACTTAAAACTGAACCAATCTTATTTAGAAATTGCTTGCGATACAAAAACAATGACCTTACCGAATAAGGAATTTAACTTACTCTTCTTATTAGCAAGTCATGAGAAACAAGTTTTTTCACGAGAAGAATGTATTGAACGTGTATGGGGATTTGATTATGAAGGGGATGACCGTACGGTTGATGTGCATATCAGACGCTTACGTAACCGTTTAAAGAAAATCGGCAGTAATGTCACGATTGAAACGGTCAGAGGCTTAGGTTATAAGGTGGAAGTTCATGTTTAAATCACTTTATACACGGATTGCAGTCTACACGATTGTCATTTTATTACTCAGCGCTGTCGCAAGTTTTATTTTGACCAATGTTTTGTATCACGTTGCTTTGAAACCCTCAAATGACCATAAGATTATGACCACCTTACAAGAAGCTAAAAAGTACCAAAAAGAATCCCATACAACTAATATGAAAGCCTACTTCAAACATTTAAGCGAACTGAACTTCCAGCTTGTCACTGTCGATCAAAAAGGTCATAAAACTTTTTATGGCGCAAGTTTCAGACGCGATACACTGACTCAAGAGACCATTGATAGTGTATTGAAAGGACATAATTATCACGGAATTAAAAACCATCCCTACCAACTCTTTGTGACAGGTTTCTTTGATAATGAAACCAACAATACTGTCGGCACACGCTTTAAGACACCAGAAGGTAATGTAGCGGTGTTTATGCGTCCTGATATCGGTAAATCATTCAGTGAGTTCCGTGTGTTCTTAGCAGTATTAATTGTGTTATTACTCATTATTGCGATGGTACTGATTATCAGTTCAACTTACACGTTAATCAAACCAATTACACAACTTAAAAATGCAACTAATCGTTTGATGGAGGGTGACTTTAGCACATCGATAGAAACAACACGTCACGATGAACTTGGTACACTGCAATATCGTTTCGAACAAATGCGTGTGTCACTTAAACAACTTGATGACATGCGTCAGCACTTTGTTCAAAATGTTTCGCATGAAATCAAAACACCTTTAACGCATATCCATCAGCTGTTAGATCGTCTCAGTCAAGCGAAAGACGACGAAACGAGACAGTATTATATAGATGAAATCCATGCGACAACGAGTCGTCTTAGTAATTTAACGCGAGCATTGTTATTGCTTGCAGAGTTAGATAACAACGACCATTTAGATTATGACGATGACGTTGAAATTACTCAGATGCTGCGTTTAATGGTGCGTCACGAACAGTATGCGATTGACGCCAAAGACTTATTAATTATGACTGATCTTGAACCAATTACAGTCAAAGGTAACTATCGTCTGCTTTATCAGGCATTTCATAATATATTGACCAACGCAATTAAATATACTAAACAAGAAGGCAGTATTGATATAGATGTATTCTCTGAAAATAATACAACTATGATTTGTCGTATTACAGATGATGGCCCAGGTATGTCAGAGGATGTACAAGCTCATCTTTTCGAACGTTTCTATAAAGGAAATTCTTCTGCGACAAGCAATGGCTTAGGTCTAGCCATCGCACAAATGATTATGCGTTTACATGGTGGAGATATTAAAGTGGAAAGTACTCTAGGTGAAGGCAGTACCTTTATTTTAAGTATGCCGTTATCACCAGCAGATAACACACCTACTTTGGAACCATTAAATCAATAAAAAACAAAAAGCGCTTCAGTATCAGAATTAAATCTGACTGAAGCGCTGTTTTTATGGCTTATTTTTGATTATTTAATTTCAAATAATGTTCAACATCCGCTTTAACTTCTTTATATAACTCTGGGTTTTCCGCAAGTTTTTGACCGAATGATGGAATCATTTCTTTAATTTTTGTTTCCCACTCTGGGAATTCATGTTTATAGCTGCGTTGTAAAATATCTAACATTACATCCACCGCTGTAGAAGCACCTGGTGATGCGCCAAGTAATGCGGCAAGTGAACCGTCTTCAGAACAAATAACTTCTGTACCGAATTGTAATGTACCTTTACCTTTGTCTGTATCTTTGATGACTTGAACACGTTGGCCTGCTACGACAATATCCCAATCTTCTTTCTTCGCATTCGGGATAAATTCACGTAACTCTTCAATACGTTCATCATCTGACAACATTAATTGTGAAATCAGATATTGTGTTAATTTCATTTCTTTCGCACCTGCAGATAACATCGTCAATAAGTTGTTGGGTTTAACTGACTTGAATAAGTCCATGTTTGAACCTGTTTTTAAGAACTTAGGTGAGAATCCTGCAAATGGACCGAATAATAATGATTGTTTACCGTCAATATAACGTGTATCTAAATGCGGTACTGACATCGGCGGTGCGCCTACTTTAGCTTTACCGTACACTTTCGCATTATGTTGACTTACAATTTCAGGATCTTGGCAGACTAAGAATAAACCGCTGACTGGGAATCCGCCGATATGTTTCGATTCTGGCAGATGTGTTTTTTGAAGCAGTGGCAAGCTAGCGCCTCCAGCTCCGATAAATACAAAGTCAGTAATATAAGTTGTTGTTTCTTCTGTTTTTAAGTCTTTCACTTTAACTTTCCAAGTACCATCTTTACGTTGTTTTAAGTCTGTAACTTGATGCTCATACTCTACATCGACTTGGTTTTGTTGTAAGAAGTCAAATAGTTTTTGTGTTAAAGCACCAAAGTTAACATCTGTACCTGTCTCATCACGGCTGACTGCAACTGGAATATTGTTATTTCTGCCTTCCATCATTAAAGGCAACCATTTTTCAATTTGGTTTTTATCTTCTGTCATTGTCATTTCATTAAATAATGCATTTTCTTTCAATGCTTTGACACGACGTCTTAAGAAATCTACATTACGCACACCGATACAGAAACTCATATGCGATACCGTATGAATGAATGCTTCTGGCTGTGTCAAATTACCGTGTTTTACTAAATAAGACCAGAATTCTTTAGAAACTTGGAACTGTTCATTAATTTTTAAGGCTTTAGAAATATCCAAAGAACCGTCAGGCATTTCTTTCGTATAGTTCATTTCGCATAGTGCAGAATGCCCTGTTCCTGCATTATTCCATGCATTTGAACTTTCTTGTGCAGATGCGTCCAACTTCTCAAATACTTTAATTTCTTTTTCTGGTGCAACTTTCTTTAGTAATGTACCCAATGTCGCACTCATGATTCCGCCACCAATTAAGATGACATCTGTTTTGCTATGTTGTGAACTCATAACAAATACAGCCCCCTTTTTCATAATGAAGATGACACCTTCTTAAGTATGTCGTTCTCTTCTCTCAACCCTCTCTTGAGAAAGCGCTTAATTAAACACTTAAAAAAATAACACACCTAAGTCATGCCTGGATATTGTTGCTAAATGATTTCGTTCTATTCCTTTATTATATACATAAACAGATTAAGACAAAAGGGGGAAGGTGCTTAAACACGAAAATATGATTCATTTTGTTTTAAGTGCAGGTTAAAAATATATTGCAAAGCATGTACCTTTGTATTGCATAGTTTGAATTATGCTATAATTAAACAGAAATATACAGGAGGGGTGACACCACGTGAAATCTATCACTTTTTTAATGCACAACATTTATTCAATGGGCGGTACTGTCAAGGCCGTAACACAACTCGCAAATGTGTTGGCAGTGAAAGGTCATAAAGTGGAAATTATATCAGTTTTCAAAGGAAGTAAAGCACCTTATTTCAAACTGCATCAAGATATAGAAGTCAAAGCATTGGTCGATTATAATTTAAAACCTCATAACTTAGTAGATATCTTGATGAATCGTCTACGTAAATGGACACCATTCCTCAAGCCGCAACTGATCACTCAAAATGAACCTGGCTTATTGCAATTTTCAAGTCATGTTGAAAAGAAAATCGTTCATGCGATTCAACATGTAGAAACAGATGTGTTAGTGGGTACACGTGCCAGCTATAATTTGCTGCTTGCAGATTATGCACCTGACCACGTCCTAACTGTCGGCATGGAACATATGAACTGGGAGGCTTACACTAAGAGTTATCAACAAGAAATTAAATCTGCTTATGAACGCTTAAATCGTATTACAGTCTTAACGGATGCTGATCGCAAAGCATTCAAATCAATCATTGACACCCCTGTCTATGTCGTTCCAAATATGATGAATGAACCTCGTATTGAAATTCCAAAGAAACCGCAAATTATTGCGGCCGGAAGATTAGAATATGAAAAAGGTTTCGATCTTTTATTACGCAGTGTCGAAATGATTCAAGACAGTTTACGTGAAATGAATTTCACTGTACATATCTACGGTGATGGTCAACAAAAACATGACCTCGAAGAATTCATTTCACAACATCAATTAAAAGATATTGTACAATTGCATCCTGCTACATTGCATCTGCCATTACGTTTGGCTGAAAGTATGATTACAGTAGTACCATCTCGTAATGAAGGGTTTGGTTTAGTCATTTTAGAAGCCATGAATCAAGGCAGCATCGTAATCAGCTTTAAAGGTAATACAGGACCTGAAACTTTAATTCAATCTAACCAAAATGGATTCCTGGCTGAGTACCAAAATATTTCTTCCCTTTCAGAACACATTTTAAATGTAATGTCTGCACCACCTTCTGAACAAGGAAAGATTATCGAAAATGCTTTTGCGACTGTTGAAACTTATTCAGCAGACAGTGTCTATCAAGATTTTGCGAAAGCATTAGAAACATCTGAATAATTAGTTATTGTGATAAATATAGAAGCGGAGCCGAAATAATTTCGACTCCGCTTCTTTTATTTTCATTGTTACCTATTACAAAATTAAAGATAAGATTAATGTCCAGATACAGATGAAGATTAACATGCCTACACTGTAACGTAATGACATTTTTAAGAGTTCAGACTCTTTACCTACTTGTTTAACGGCTGCTGTCGCAATCGCAATAGATTGTGGAGAAATAATTTTTGCTGCTACCCCACCTACTGTATTTGCTGCAACTAATAAGCCGCCGCTAACGCCAATTTGACTAGCAACTGAAGCTTGAATTGGTGTGAACAATGAGTTGTTGTTAACTACTGAACCTGTCATGAATACACCGATCCAACCTAATACTGGTGAGAATAATGGGAAGATACCGCCTGCTTTAGAAATACCTTGTCCCATTGCAGCACTTAAACCGCCATAAGTTGTTAATTTTGAAACAGCTAAGATGAAACAGATTGTGACAACTGAAATCCATAATTCTTTAAATGTTTCACCTAATAAACTAAATGCATCTTTAAAGCCAGTTGTTTTAGATAACAATACAGTAATAATAATTGTTAATAAAATTGCTGTACCTGTATAACCTAAGATATTCAAGTTCAACACAATAGCTTTTTTAGTCACTTCACTATAAGTACCTGGCACTGTAAATTTAGCTGCTAAGAAGCTTAATGGTTTGCCCGGTAAGAATAAGCCTTTAAAGAATGGCATACTCCAAAACATAATTAAGATTGTCAAAATGTAGAATGGACTCCATGCATACATAATTTGTTTAAAGTTTAATTTTTGTGTAACCGGTGGTTTCACGTTTTCGTCAATACGGAAGATATGTTTCGGCTGCATTTTACGACTCATAATAGCTAAAGCACCCATTGCTGCTAAAGGTGGTAACACGTCTGCTAACTCTGGACCTTGGAAGAATGTTAACACACCTTGGAAACCAGCATATACCACTGAAACCGTTAAGATAAATGGTAGTGTTTCTTTAATACCTTTGAAACCATCAATGATAAAGACAATTAAAAACGGAACAAAGAAGTTGATGAATACTAAAGTTAATGTTGAATAAGTTGAAACTTCATGTGCAGTAATACCGCCATGTAAATTCAAAGTATCAATAACGGCAACAGGTAAACCAATAGCCCCGAATGCTCCTGCTGCTGAGTTAGCGACCAAACATAACATCGCTGCTTGTAATGGTTTAAAACCAAGATAAATTAATAAAATCGCACAGATTGCAATCGGTACACCGAAACCTGCAACCCCTTCTAAGAACGCGTTAAAACAAAAACCGATTAACAATAATTGCACACGTTGGTCTTGAGAGATTGTAGCGATACTATCTTGAATCATACTGAACTGACCAGTTTTTGTTGAGAGTTTATAAAGCCAAACTGCCATAATAACGATATAACCAATTGGGAACCAACCTTGGAAGAATCCCTCGATAACCGCCCCAGTGGCCATCGCTCCAGGAAGTTTAAAGATAAATACTGCAACAACCATTGTGATGATTAATGTTGTTAATGCAGCATAAATTCCTTTCATTTTGAAGATTGTCAAACATAGCAAGAATAAGATAATTGGCACACCTGCTACGAGACTTGAAATAAGTAAATTGTGGAATGGATCAAATGAAGATACTAACATTTCTGTCGCTTCTTTCTGTAGTTTATTTTGTGTTTATATTTATTTGCAAAATCAAATTTAGTCTTGTGATTTATTTCACATATAATATAACACGATTTATGGAGCTGTTCAATTAGTTTTTCATAATTTTTTCAAACTGTTTTTTGCTTGGAAACCCTTACATATCAATGTATTCGCTTACATCATAAAATGTTATGAATCATCTGTATTAGTCAAAATTTAAATTATAATAGTACAGTTTAATTAATAACGTATACGTCTTGTCATTCACAGTTTGCAGTCAAAATGTTAAAATATAGTTTAATATAATCAAACTGAGGTCATAATATGAAAATATTAACAACAGAATATCAATCAAATGAAAAAATGCGCATTAACCTTCAAGAAGCCTTAGCTAAAGGTTACACGCATTTTATTCCTTCTGATTTAAATATAGATATTTATCCTGATCAATTAGAAGCATTGAAACACCATGAAACACAAAACTCAATCGTTGTTGACTACACCATCGATCAGTACTATCAAAATGACTGTCGCTATTTTGGAGATCAGACAATCAACTTTAATACTTGGATGAATAATATTAATCACTTTCCTAATCTTATTTTCAGTATTCAGCAAGTATTAGACGTTATAGATGAAGTACACTGTGAAACGGCTTTTGATTTAGCAATTGGCCTGTTATTAAATCAAAACGTAGAAACAAATGGTCACGTAATCTTTGATTTTAAACATACAATCCGTACTTCCCAAACATTCTATCAAAGTATTAAACAACATGAATATAACGCAATTACACAATTTAATTTAAATAAATTAGCTTACTTACATCATCAAAAACCACCGTTTAAGTTCCGCAATTTAGCTTTACCTGAGCCTGAACGATTTGTCGATTCACTACTTTGGAAGACACATTTTATGTTGCCGCACTTTATAACACGTTCAGTACTCAGTCGCAGTATTGAAAAGCATCAAAGCATGAGCAATATTTATGAAAAACAAGCAGTGGAATTAAACGGTGCTGTCGTTTTCTTAGGATTTGATTATGGCTTTAGAGGCAACTCTCGCTATTTATTTAATTATTTTGCTAAGCATTACTCTAAATATCCTGCTTTCTTTATCACAAATGATGCCACAGGCCCGCACTTTGTATCACCAGAACATGAAGAAGCACAAGAACTAATTGAAAACGCGGAAGTTGTCGTCGCTGAAAGTTATATACCCGATCACATCAAACCGAACGGTACAATCATTCAATTGTGGCATGGCACGCCTTTAAAACAGTTATTCTTAGACAGCTCAGAACCTTATCAAAATAAAGAAATTTATAATTATCGTGCACGAAAATACAACAAGTGGCTGCATCAAAATTACTTTATATGTGATAGTTCTCATGCAGCTGATTTGTTTAAATCAGCCTTCCCTATGCAATATACAGAAGTTGTCGCATGCGGTTACCCACGTGTCAGATATTTATTAGATAAATATAAAGAACAAACTTATGTTCAATATATGAAACAACAACTTAAATTAGACCCTAACAAACCGACGTTACTTTACTTGCCGACATGGAAAACAGATCCACAACCAAACGATATGTTACCACTTTCTGAGTCATTGCTTGACCATTATAATGTGATTTATCGTGGCCATATCGAAAGTAAAGAAGCTGAAACACGATTACCGCAAGCAGTCATTCAACCTGCTGCTCAAATTGAGACACAAGATTTATTACTTGCTTGTGATGTATTAGTCAGTGACTATTCGTCAGTTGTCTTTGATGCATTAACTATTGATAAAACCGTTGCGCTTTATACTCCAAACCTTGAACACTATCAAGCAGAACGCGGTTTATACCTAGAAGTTTGGCAAGACTTTGATAAAGTCACGTATCAAGATGCTGAATCATTAACCAAAGCACTCATAAACCAAGAAATTCCTCATATTGCAAGTGCATACATTAATCGAGATAATCATTCATTTGAAACTATCGCAAGCTTGATTGTGCAACATTTACCTAAACGTCAAAAAAGACGTAAAAACTAAAATAATATTAAAAAGGCTCAGCATATTTTGTGCTGAGCCTTTTGCATGATTATCTTATGTTCTAATTATTTGAACTTAAAACTAAATACTATATTATTGACCTGCTTGATACGCTGGATCTAAAATTGCTGCTTTACCTTGTTGGTCGACTCTAACTAATGCATATGTGCCAGGTTGTGCTTGATTTGCGAAACTGAACACATAAGAATAGCTGCCGTCACCATTATCTTGTACGCCAAAGTCATTGTAAGGGTTAGATTGACCATTTAAGTTGTTGATTTCATTTTGTGCAGTTTGTAGTGATTGCGGGAAGTTCGGCAATACTTTTAAAGTAGATTGATCTACTGGTGCTTTACCAATCGTACGTGCTGCAGGTGCTGCATTTTGACCTTGATAAGGTGCTACATAACCTGTTTGATTTGTACCTTGGTTTGATGCTTGGTTAGCATTTGTTTGATTTGATGTTTGCTGTGTTGCTTGTTGGTTATTGTTGCTATTTTGACCATCATTGGCACCTGATGTTTGAGAAGCTTGTTGATTGTTATTTGATTGTTCAGAAGTCGCATTTTGATTGCTGTCATTGTTTTGCGCATCTGTTGATTGTGACTCGTCTTGTTTCGCTTTGTCATTGCTTTGTTCATCATTTGCTTGTTCATTGTTTTCTTTTTCTTTATTGCTGTCTTTATCTTTGCTGCTTTCGTTGTCTTTGTTCTTTTCTTTGTCTTGATTAGATTTGCTTTCTTGTGTTGTTTGATCTTTGTCTTTGTTGTCTTCCTCTTTCTTGCTGTCATCATTTCCACAAGCTGCTAGCACTAAAGATAGCGTTAAAACGCTGGCAAATAACTTTTTCATTCTGTTCTCCTCCTTGAGTGGCTTTCAATCTTTTAAATGTATTATCCCTTAACTTATACACTTCCATTATATTCTATAAACATCAAAATTGTAAAAATTCTTTTAAGAAAATATTATTATGACAGATATTTATCATTTAGCTACAGCAACCTGTTTGTTGTTCTGGCTACTTCGTGATACTATCGCTTTAGTTTATTTATTTGAAAGGGTTGATAAAGATGCCTGAGACATTTAAAGCATATTATGCAGAAAAAGAAGGCAAAGAAATCCATACTGAACTTAAAGATTTACCCATGGATACAATAGATGAAGGAAATGTATTAATCAAAGTTGCTTACTCCAGCATCAACTATAAAGATGCGCTAGCAGCTAAAAAAGGTGCGGGAGTCGTTAAAAACTATCCGATTATTCCAGGTATAGATTTAGCAGGTACAGTTGTAGAGTCTGAGACTTCTACTTATAAAGAAGGCGATCAAGTTATTGTGACAAGCTATGATCTAGGTGTATCTCATCATGGAGGACTTAGTGAATACGCACGTGTCAAAGAAGAATGGATTGTACCGCTTCCTAAAGACTTAACATTAGAAGAAGCCATGATTTACGGTACTGCGGGCTATACTGCAGCATTAGCCATCCAAAAATTAGAAGACAATGGCTTAACAGTAGAAGGTTCACCTGTACTGGTACGTGGCGCCAGTGGCGGTGTCGGCAGTTTATCTGTCATGATGCTAAGTAATATCGGTTATAAAGTCATCGCAAGCACAGGCAATAAACAAAATGCAGACTATTTGAAATCTATCGGCGCAACAGATGTGGTCCCACGTGTCGAAGATACCTCAGACAAACCATTAGACAAAAGAGAATGGCAAGCAGTGATTGATCCTGTCGGCGGCAAACATGTCGGTGACATTGTGAAACGACTGCAAAATAGAGGCAGTATTGCGTTAATCGGCAATACAGCAGGTCTGGCATTTGAGACGACAGTCTTACCATTCATTTTACGTGGTAACAGTATTTTAGGTGTGGATTCAGCAGAAACACCTATGAAAGTCCGCAAACAAATTTGGCGCAGATTAGCTACTGACTTAAAACCAGAAGCACTGCACTCTATTAAACAAGTCATTGATTTCAATGACGTGCTAGAAGCAATGGATAATTTATTAAATAATCATAGTGCTGGTCGTTATCTCGTGAAGATTAACGAAAAATAATTTAAATACTCAATCAGACAACTCTTATTTTGGAGTTGTCTTTTTTTACTAAAATGGTAATTACATTTAATTCTATTTTGCTTTATTGTACTAATGAAAATATATTGATATTTACTTTAATTTTATGAAAGCGTATACTGAATTTACGATAAAAATAACCAGGAGGACTCATAATGAGTAAAACGTTTAACAAAAACCTCATCTTTTTCATTGGTGCACTAGGCGGATTACTATATGGCTATGATATGGGTATTATTTCAGGTGCCCTGCTTTATATTCCAGATGAAATCCCGCTAAACGGTACCACACAAGGACTTGTCGTTTCATCAATGTTGATTGGTGCAATCTTCGGTTCAGGTTTAAGTGGACCTTCATCCGATAAATTAGGTCGACGTCGCGTCGTCTTTATTATCGCAATTATTTACATAGTAGGTGCATTAGCTCTAGCACTTGCGCCTAACTTAACTATGTTAGTCATCGGTCGTTTAGTAATTGGTTTAGCAGTCGGCGGTTCAACAGCTATTGTGCCAGTTTATCTATCCGAAATGGCACCGACAGAATCACGTGGTTCTTTAAGTTCATTAAACCAATTAATGATTACAATCGGTATTTTAGCATCATACTTAACAAGTTACGCTTTCGCAGGTGTCGAAGGCTGGAGATGGATGTTAGGACTTGCGGTTGTCCCTTCTGTCATCTTATTAGTCGGTGTTATCTTTATGCCGGAAAGTCCAAGATGGCTGCTTGAACATCGCGGTGAAAATGCGGCACGTAAAGTAATGGCTTTAACGTTCCCTAAAAATGAGATTGATCATGAAATCTCAGAAATGAAAGAAATCAATGCGATTTCAGAAAGTACATGGAAAGTATTAAACTCACCATGGTTACGTCCAACGATTATCATCGGTTGTGTCTTCGCATTGTTCCAACAAATCATCGGTATTAACGCAATTATTTACTACGCACCGACTATTTTTGTTAAAGCAGGTTTAGGTGACTCTGCTTCTATCTTAGGTTCAGTCGGTATCGGTACAGTCAACGTACTTGTGACAATTGTAGCGATTATGATTATTGATAAAGTAGACCGTAAAAAATTATTAATTATCGGTAATATCGGTATGGTCGCATCATTAGTCATTATGGCATTACTGATTTGGATCATGGGTATTCAATCAGCAGCTTGGATCAGCATTGTTTGTCTTACAATCTTTATTATTTTCTTCGGCTTCTCTTGGGGCCCTGTACTTTGGGTCATGTTGCCGGAATTATTCCCAATGCGTGCACGTGGTGCCGCAACAGGGATCGCTGCTTTAACACTTTCAATCGGAAGTTTAGCAGTCGCACAATTCTTCCCAATGTTAACTGATGTCTTACCAACACATGGTGTCTTCTTAATCTTCGCAGTAATTGGTGTGTTTGCTTTATTCTTCGTAGCAAAATACTTACCAGAAACTCGCGGACGCAGCTTGGAAGAAATTGAAGCAGAATTACGTGAACGTACTTCAGCTACAACACCAGATTTAAATAAATAGATATAAACATTTAAAGGGATGTCCTCTCACGTTCGAGAAGACATCCCTTTTCTACTGTTATGATTCATTATATTGTTTGATAATTTCTTTGTTTTCTTCTTTAAATGCCTCGTTATGACTTGAGACATAACCCTCTTTCGCTGCCTCTGGTTCAATATATTGTTTTGCGAGGTTTGCGGCGTTCCCTGCATCACTAAAGGCACTCGCAATTAAGTGTGCTTTGGCATCATGATGAATAATATCACCACAAGCGAAAATACCCGCTTCACTCGTTTGTGCGTTACCTTGTCCTTTAATTTGATAATCATTCATCATTTCTAGTTTAGTTGAAGCATCTTCTAACAATGGATTTTCAATATCAAAGCCATGACTGATAATGACATCATCGACTTCTAAAGTTTCCGCTTCTCCTGTCGCGCTATTTTCAATGACTACTGAAGCAATATTCTCTTGTGCTTCATCCCCGATCAACGCAGTGATTTGACTATTTGGATGTTGAATCACACCAAATGTTGCGAGCTTATCTTGCATCGCTTCAAAGCCTTTTAACTGATCCTTACGATATATCAAATGTACACTTTCTGCATATGGCGCTATTTCACACGCCCAATCTATCGCAGAATTGCCAGAGCCGGAAATTAATACACGTTTATTTCTAAAGCGTGATAATTTTTGTACCACATAATGCAAGTTTGAGATTTGATAACGACTCGCATCTTTAATATCTAAGGGTTTCGGATGGATAATTCCTCCACCAATAGCAATAATGACTGCTTTAGATTCATATACATTGCCTTGATCTGTTGTCACTTCAAAATGACGTTCTGCAACTTTATGAATATCCATCACACGCTCTTGTAAGCGTACTTCTGGATTGAAATGCAGGCCTTGATCAATAATATCTTTCGTAATTTCAAAACAAGGTTTCGGTGCGACACCACCGATATCCCAAATGATTTTTTCAGGATATAAACACATCTTGCCACCTAACTCTTGTTGTACATCTATTAAACGCACACTCATGCCGCGCATACCTGCATAAAAGCTTGCGTATAAACCGGCAGGTCCTCCGCCGATAATAGTTAAATCTTTCATAGTTATGCTTGCCTCCTAGTTTTTCTCTGTGCTGCATAATCATTAATTGAAAATTGTTCTCACTTATATTTTACATGATTTAGTTGTATGAGGAAAACTTTAGCTATAAAAAAAGAGACACAACACAAATAGTCGTATCTCTTTTAAAAATAAAGATTAGAGTTTTTTATTTTGGTTGGTTTGTCCTTCAATAGGATGTGTTAAAATTGCTTTTTTCAATAGGAAGAACAAGATAATAAAACCGGCTGATAACGTCATGTGACCTAGTCCTGCAATTCCAGCAATACCTGGTGAAACACTTGCGCCAGTCACTTGCATTGTCCCTTTAATGCCTTGTAGTGCGACTGTCACAATCAAGCCGATATTATAAACATAATAGAACCAGTTAAATAAGTAGTATTTACTGATTGAGAACAGTTTTTCAAAGACTAATAAGATTAGGAACATAAACATACCAAGCATTAGTATGTGTGTATGCACAATCGCAAGTTGTGTTTTGCCTGTAAACTCAAAGGCTTTTGTCAATTCACGATAATAAACACCTGATAATAAGCCTATAATTGTATAAGTTAAAAATGTATACAGAATTCTACGCATACCTAAAAACCCTCCTTTTTGCATCACTCATTATTATAACTGACAGCAACGCTTTCAGAAAGTATCGCGTTATTATTCACGAATTATACACAACTAGAATTCTTTATCTTCTTCATTTAAGGTATTTAGATTATCTTTCATTTTAAATAATATCTCTTTTAATGCCGCTTGGTCAGCTTTTGGAATGTCTAAAAATAAAGTAGATTCCACTTCATCTAAGATTTCAATAATTTCTCTGACATCTTTTTTTGCGACTGCAGTTAAGACGACATCTTTTTTACGTGTATCATTTTTATCACTGATACGTTCTATTAAGTTTTTATTTTCTAAACTTCTCAATGCGCTGCTCACTGTTGGGCCTTTACGATTAAAAATATGAATTAAATCATTTTGCGGAATGACGCCTGTGTCACTTTCAAAAATATAACGTAACGTTTGCGCTTGTTCTAACGTAATATCGTATACACCTAACAATTGGTCAGCTTTTACTTTCATTTCATTTGTAATCATACGTAATAAGTATTGGATTGTCGTTGCCATGTGTCGCATCTCTCCTTATTTAGACTACACAAATCATTAAATTATGGTACTATAATTAAGCACATATCAAATAAATCGAGCAAAGCGTTCTCTATAGTTTTAACTTAAACGATAGATGTTAAACCTTGCATGTTTGATTTACACACAGAAAGGAAGCTTCAGAATGATTACAGCTTATAAACATAATGTTCATCAAGATATTCATACCACTTCCTTAGAGGAAGCTTTATGGATTAATATTACCGAGCCCTCGAGAGAAGAAGTAGAATCTTTGATTGAGCGCTTTAATATTCCAGAAGACTTCTTAAAAGACCCCTTGGATGCGGATGAAAGCGCACGTGTCGAATTTGATGACGAAACAGGTTATTCTTTAATCATCATCGACTTTCCAATCGTCAATAATACGAACAATAAAATTATTTCGTTTATGACAATTCCACTGGGTATTATTATCGGACACAGACGCATTATGACGATTTGCGATCATGAAGTTGATTTCTTAGATCACTTTGCGAAATCTAGTCAAAATCTGCATTATCGCAGTCAATTTGCGTTGAATATCTTATTAACCATTTCAAACCACTACAACCGTAATTTGCGTTTATTGAATAAATCAAGATTACGCATCGAACGTGAATTGAAGAAAAAAGTAACGAACAAACAACTTTATAACTTGATGGAAGTTGAAAAGAGTTTGGTTTATTTCTTAGCTGCATTGAAAGGTAATGAAGATGTCTTCAATAAACTTTTCAAACTGCCGCCGATTAAACGTTTCGAAGAAGATGAAGACTTGATTGAAGATTTATTTGTCGAAACAAACCAAGCCATTGAAACAACAGAGTTGCATACACGTATCTTAGAAAGTATCACGACTTCATATGAATCTCTGCTTTCAAATGATATGAACAATATCATGAAGACTTTAACACTCTTTACAGTCTTCTTGACGTTACCGACTTTAGTATTCAGTTTCTTCGGTATGAACGTACCGCTTCCGCTTAACGATCATAGCCCGACTTCTTGGATTGCGACACTCGGTATCTCTATGATTATCGTTGCGATTGTCTTTTTACTTTTATGGCGCAAAGGCAAAATCTGACCTAGTTTCAAACTAAAAGATAGACATCATGTATCAAAGTAATCATTATTTTGATACATGATGTCTATTTTATTTATATTGACGTATATGCGGTGGCTGATAGTCTCTCAAAAAGGCTGCTAATGTTTCAAAATCATTTGTGAATAAAATCAAATCTCTGTCTGCCTGACTTAAAAAACCTTCCTCAACCATTTGGTCATAAAACGCTTCGATTTTGTCATAATAACCATTCACGTTCCAAAAGATACATGGATTAGCATTTTGACCGATTCTTGCCCAAGAAACCATTTCCGTAATTTCTTCTAACGTTCCTGGTCCCCCAGGTAAAGCTAAACAAGCATCTCCTTTATCTAACATAGCTGCTTTACGCTCAGCCATGGTATCAACAATTATCAATTCATCTAAACCTTGATGTGCAATTTCTTTTTCCTCTAAGAATTTCGGCATGACACCTACCACATGGCCTTGATGTTGTTTAACCGTATCTGCGAGATGTCCCATCAAACCGACATTGCCGCCGCCATAGACTAAGCCATAATTGTGTTGTGCCATCCATGTACCTAACGCTTCTGCCGCCTTTAAATACACTGGATTTTGTCCTGTGCTTGCACCGCAATAAACAATTATATGCATCGTGCTCTCTCCTTTTGACTAAGTTACACTTCATTATAACAAATATAACCATGTTGTTATTCATTGCTTTTTTTATCATTTTTCGGTATATCTATTAACAGAGAAAGAAAGGAGTTTCACACATATGAAAAAGAATGGCAAAACATTAGGTATATCACTGATTGCACTTCTAACAATCGCATGTATCGTATTAGTTATTATGATCTTTGCTTCTGGCGAAAAAGAAACATATTACGGGATTATGAAAGATAATCAAACGGTTGAAAAAATGATCAGTGAAAAAGATAATCACATTGAGAAGAATGTTAAAGTTGATTCTGACGATCAATTTAAGCCTAAAAAAGGCGACTTTGTGGTACTTGTTAAAAAAGTAGGTACTGATGAGTTCAGTAAGAAAAAAGTGGTAGAACACGATGATATTCCACATGGTTTAATGATGAAGATTCATGATATGCATCATTAAGCATACGAAGGGGCTGGGACATAAATACAGTCCAAAATAA
>NZ_KV840346.1:0-881 GCF_001839185.1 Staphylococcus sp. HMSC65H10
GACAAGTCCGTAGGACTTTGTCGACAGTCTGAGAGAAACTATTTAAATAGTTTCTCTACATAGATACCATATATCTAACCCACATTTTTAATATAACATAAAAAACACCACCATAAAAGGTGGTAAGATTATGATTAGAAAATTATCTTCCAAAATATCTTCTGTTTAATATACTAACACAATTTGTTTAATATTAAAATAAGATAATAAAAAAGCTGCCAGAAAAGACAGCTTTCTATTCTCATGCATAATATCTATTTACACAATAGAATAACGAAGAGTAAAAACCATGTTCTACATTCATTTTACCATGTTTTTTTAGTAATTACTACCTTTTATTTCAATTTATTTCAATAAAAAAAGAGAGCTACTTGTAGGTAACTCTCAAATCATGCTTAAAGTCTATTTACACCTTAGAGTGTTGAGTTGTGAAAACAGTGTCTGAAAAAATTATATCATAACTTTTTTACTAATACCACTCTATATTTCACTTTTTAATTACAAATACATTTATTCCGACAATTTCTTAAAGTACCGCTATTTGAATTATACTATACCATAAAAAAGAGGGTTACCTATATAGATAACCCTCAAGTCATGGACACTATCATCCACGAACTTACAATATAGTATCAATTGTGAAAAGACACTTTTTACAATGACAACAGCGGTAAGTAAATAATAACATATTTATTTAACTGATACTACCCCAAAGTTCGCCCACACCATGATTAGGTGGTGCGACATCGTTCCATGTTCTTACTGGCAGATATAGTCGTTCGCCTTCAAAGCCGTCGTAACCTACCCACACATGATCATCTTGCAACATCACTTCATCATAGCTGGCAGCTTACCTGCTTCATTACCATCAATACGGAATG
>NZ_KV840347.1:0-1094 GCF_001839185.1 Staphylococcus sp. HMSC65H10
TGATATGCTCCCCCTATAGTAGACACTAAAAAAACAAAACTATAGGAGGAGCATTTTTATGTCTAGAAATACTAAATATGATACTAATTTATTTCTATTGATATTTAGATTGTTAGATGAAGGTTACAGTTATGCGGAAGCTTTAAGAAAGAGCAATATTGAAATGAATACTGAACATTTAAGGATTAAATATAAGCAATTTAAAATGCATGGAATAGAGGCATTAGTATCAAAGAAAAATAATAATTCCTATAGTGAAACATTTAAAGAATCAGTGGTTCAAGAACACTTAACTCAAGATGTTTCAGCTGAATATTTAGCAATAAAGTATAATATACCGGCTCATAGTACTGTCAGAAATTGGATAAAACGATATACTTTAGGAAAAGAGAATGTTTCATATTCTCCATTACCAGAGGTGTATTTAATGAAGGCTAGAAAAACAACGTTCGAAGAACGTGTAGAAATAGTAGAAGCGTGTATTGAGTCAGAAAAAGATTATAAGAAAACTGCTTTAAAATTTAATGTTAATTATGGACAAGTGTACAGTTGGGTTAAGAAATACGAAAAATTCGGGAGTGCTGGTCTTATAGATGGAAGAGGCAAAGGTAAACCTACACAGGTATTGACTGAAGAAGAACAAGCATTAGCTGAAATGAAAGCTCTTGAAGAAAGAATTAAATACTTAGAAATGGAAAATAAAATTTTAAAAAAGTTGAAGGAAAAGGAAAGAGAGTTGATCAATCGCCATTTAGACAAATAATTGAATACCTTGTAATTCAAGATCTAAAAAAAGAATATCCGATAAGTCTTTTGTGCAAGATACTTGGAATATCAAGAGCAAGTTATTATAAATGGAAAAAACGAAAGAATTTTAAATCAAAGCATGAAATTGAAGATGAAATATTAATGGCTGATATTCTAAGAATTTTTAATAAGTACAATGGCATTTACGGCTATCGCCGCATTCGCATTTATATTTGCATAAGACTAGATAAAAAAGTGGGACGCAAACGTGTATATCGTTTAATGAAAAAATTAGGTTTAAAATCTTGCATACGTGTTGCGAGAACGAGACATAAACCTTCGACACC
>NZ_KV840348.1:0-3104 GCF_001839185.1 Staphylococcus sp. HMSC65H10
ATTATACATTCAAAACTAGATAGTAAGTAAATTTCAATTCGACCAATCAAAACTTGAAATTTGATTAAGTCTTCGATCGATTAGTATTCGTCAGCTCCACATATCGCTATGCTTCCACCCCGAACCTATTAACCTCATCATCTTTGAGGGATCTTATAACCGAAGTTGGGAAATCTCATCTTGAGGGGGGCTTCATGCTTAGATGCTTTCAGCACTTATCCCGTCCATACATAGCTACCCAGCTATGCCGTTGGCACGACAACTGGTACACCAGAGGTATGTCCATCCCGGTCCTCTCGTACTAAGGACAGCTCCTCTCAAATTTCCTACGCCCACGACGGATAGGGACCGAACTGTCTCACGACGTTCTGAACCCAGCTCGCGTACCGCTTTAATGGGCGAACAGCCCAACCCTTGGGACCGACTACAGCCCCAGGATGCGATGAGCCGACATCGAGGTGCCAAACCTCCCCGTCGATGTGAACTCTTGGGGGAGATAAGCCTGTTATCCCCGGGGTAGCTTTTATCCGTTGAGCGATGGCCCTTCCATGCGGAACCACCGGATCACTAAGTCCGTCTTTCGACCCTGCTCGACTTGTAGGTCTCGCAGTCAAGCTCCCTTATGCCTTTACACTCTATGAATGATTTCCAACCATTCTGAGGGAACCTTTGAGCGCCTCCGTTACACTTTAGGAGGCGACCGCCCCAGTCAAACTGCCCGCCTGACACTGTCTCCCGCCATGATCAATGGCGCGGGTTAGAAATCCAACACAGCTAGGGTAGTATCCCACCAGCGCCTCCACGTAAGCTGGCGCTCACGCTTCTAAGGCTCCTACCTATCCTGTACAAGCTGTGCCGAATTTCAATATCAGGCTACAGTAAAGCTCCACGGGGTCTTTCCGTCCTGTCGCGGGTAACCTGCATCTTCACAGGTACTATGATTTCACCGAGTCTCTCGTTGAGACAGTGCCCAAATCGTTACGCCTTTCGTGCGGGTCGGAACTTACCCGACAAGGAATTTCGCTACCTTAGGACCGTTATAGTTACGGCCGCCGTTTACTGGGGCTTCGATTCGTAGCTTCGCAGAAGCTAACCACTCCTCTTAACCTTCCAGCACCGGGCAGGCGTCAGCCCCTATACATCACCTTACGGTTTAGCAGAGACCTGTGTTTTTGATAAACAGTCGCTTGGGCCTATTCACTGCGGCTCTTCAGAGCGTGAACCCTAAAGAGCACCCCTTCTCCCGAAGTTACGGGGTCATTTTGCCGAGTTCCTTAACGAGAGTTCTCTCGCTCACCTTAGAATTCTCATCTTGACTACCTGTGTCGGTTTGCGGTACGGGCACCAGTTATCTAGCTAGAGGCTTTTCTCGACAGTGTGAAATCAACGACTCGAGGAAAACATGTTTCCTCTCCCCATCACAGCTCAACCTTGAGAATGGCGGATTTGCCTACCATTCAGTC
The DNA here is from genome assembly GCF_001839185.1 of Staphylococcus sp. HMSC65H10. Classification (NCBI taxonomy): domain Bacteria; kingdom Bacillati; phylum Bacillota; class Bacilli; order Caryophanales; family Staphylococcaceae; genus Staphylococcus; species Staphylococcus sp. HMSC65H10. The sequence continues at coordinate 1,464 of NZ_KV840348.1, forward strand.
TCACTGCTTAGACGTGCACTCCAACAGCACGCTTCGCCTATCCTACTGTGTCCCCCCATCGCTTAAAACGATAAATGGTGGTACAGGAATATCAACCTGTTATCCATCGTCTACGCCTGTCGGCCTCGACTTAGGACCCGACTAACCCAGAGCGGACGAGCCTTCCTCTGGAAACCTTAGTCAATCGGTGGATGGGATTCTCACCCATCTTTCGCTACTCACACCGGCATTCTCACTTCTAAGCGCTCCACATGTCCTTGCGATCATGCTTCGACGCACTTAGAACGCTCTCCTACCATTGTCCTACGGACAATCCACAGCTTCGGTAATATGTTTAGCCCCGGTACATTTTCGGCGCAGTGTCACTCGACTAGTGAGCTATTACGCACTCTTTAAATGATGGCTGCTTCTAAGCCAACATCCTAGTTGTCTGGGCAATACCACATCCTTTGCCACTTAACATATATTTTGGGACCTTAGCTGGTGGTCTGGGCTGTTTCCCTTTCGAACATGGACCTTATCACCCACGTTCTGACTCCCAAGTTAAATTGATTGGCATTCGGAGTTTGTCTGAATTCGGTAACCCGAGAGGGGCCCCTCGTCCAAACAGTGCTCTACCTCCAACAATCATCACTTGAGGCTAGCCCTAAAGCTATTTCGGAGAGAACCAGCTATCTCCAGGTTCGATTGGAATTTCTCCGCTACCCTCAGTTCATCCGCTCACTTTTCAACGTAAGTCGGTTCGGTCCTCCATTCAGTGTTACCTGAACTTCAACCTGACCAAGGGTAGATCACCTGGTTTCGGGTCTACGACCAAATACTCAACGCCCTGTTCAGACTCGCTTTCGCTGCGGCTCCGCATTTGCTGCTTAACCTTGCATCAGATCGTAACTCGCCGGTTCATTCTACAAAAGGCACGCCATCACCCATTAACGGGCTCTGACTACTTGTAAGCACACGGTTTCAAGTTCTCTTTCACTCCCCTTCCGGGGTACTTTTCACCTTTCCCTCACGGTACTGGTTCACTATCGGTCACTAGAGAGTATTTAGCCTTGGGAGATGGTCCTCCCGGATTCCGACGGAATTCCACGTGCTCCGTCGTACTCAGGATCCACTCAAGAGAGAATAAACTTTCGACTACAGGACTTTTACCTTCTCTGGTTCAACTTTCCAGATGATTCGTCTAATTTATTCCTTTGTAACTCCGTATAGAGTGTCCTACAACCCCAATGAGCAAGCTCATTGGTTTGGGCTCTTCCCGTTTCGCTCGCCGCTACTCAGGGAATCGATTTTTCTTTCTCTTCCTGCGGGTACTAAGATGTTTCAGTTCTCCGCGTCTGCCTTCGGACATGCTATGTATTCACATGTCGATAACACAACATAACTTGTGCTGGGTTCCCCCATTCGGAAATCTCTGGATCAACGCTTACTTACAGCTACCCAAAGCATATCGTCGTTAGTAACGTCCTTCATCGGCTTCTAGTGCCAAGGCATCCACCGTGCGCCCTTAATAACTTAATCACGTTATTAATATTGTGAGTAATCGCTTGCCGTCGGCAATTGATTACTAGCGATTCATTTAAATGAATAAAGCTTTTAAAACTCTAATTCACTCGGTTTTGCTTGGTAAAATCTATTTTT
>NZ_KV840349.1:0-1746 GCF_001839185.1 Staphylococcus sp. HMSC65H10
AATGAACATTGAAAACTGAATGACAATATGTCAACGTTAATTCCAAATTAACAAACGTCCTAAGGACGTTTTAAAACAATTAGTTTTTATGAGCTAGTCAAACATCATAAATTATTATGGAGAGTTTGATCCTGGCTCAGGATGAACGCTGGCGGCGTGCCTAATACATGCAAGTCGAGCGAACAGACGAGGAGCTTGCTCCTCTGACGTTAGCGGCGGACGGGTGAGTAACACGTGGGTAACCTACCTATAAGACTGGGATAACTCCGGGAAACCGGGGCTAATACCGGATAACACATGAAACCGCATGGTTTCATGATGAAAGACGGTTTTGCTGTCACTTATAGATGGACCCGCGGCGTATTAGCTAGTTGGTAAGGTAACGGCTTACCAAGGCAACGATACGTAGCCGACCTGAGAGGGTGATCGGCCACACTGGAACTGAGACACGGTCCAGACTCCTACGGGAGGCAGCAGTAGGGAATCTTCCGCAATGGGCGAAAGCCTGACGGAGCAACGCCGCGTGAGTGATGAAGGTCTTCGGATCGTAAAACTCTGTTATTAGGGAAGAACAAGGATGTAAGTAACTATGCATCCCTTGACGGTACCTAATCAGAAAGCCACGGCTAACTACGTGCCAGCAGCCGCGGTAATACGTAGGTGGCAAGCGTTATCCGGAATTATTGGGCGTAAAGCGCGCGTAGGCGGTTTTTTAAGTCTGATGTGAAAGCCCACGGCTCAACCGTGGAGGGTCATTGGAAACTGGAAAACTTGAGTGCAGAAGAGGAAAGTGGAATTCCATGTGTAGCGGTGAAATGCGCAGAGATATGGAGGAACACCAGTGGCGAAGGCGACTTTCTGGTCTGCAACTGACGCTGATGTGCGAAAGCGTGGGGATCAAACAGGATTAGATACCCTGGTAGTCCACGCCGTAAACGATGAGTGCTAAGTGTTAGGGGGTTTCCGCCCCTTAGTGCTGCAGCTAACGCATTAAGCACTCCGCCTGGGGAGTACGGCCGCAAGGCTGAAACTCAAAGGAATTGACGGGGACCCGCACAAGCGGTGGAGCATGTGGTTTAATTCGAAGCAACGCGAAGAACCTTACCAAATCTTGACATCCTTTGACAACTCTAGAGATAGAGCCTTCCCCTTCGGGGGACAAAGTGACAGGTGGTGCATGGTTGTCGTCAGCTCGTGTCGTGAGATGTTGGGTTAAGTCCCGCAACGAGCGCAACCCTTAAGCTTAGTTGCCAGCATTAAGTTGGGCACTCTAAGTTGACTGCCGGTGACAAACCGGAGGAAGGTGGGGATGACGTCAAATCATCATGCCCCTTATGATTTGGGCTACACACGTGCTACAATGGACGGTACAAAGGGCAGCGAACCCGCGAGGTCAAGCAAATCCCATAAAGCCGTTCTCAGTTCGGATTGTAGTCTGCAACTCGACTACATGAAGCTGGAATCGCTAGTAATCGTAGATCAGCATGCTACGGTGAATACGTTCCCGGGTCTTGTACACACCGCCCGTCACACCACGAGAGTTTGTAACACCCGAAGCCGGTGGAGTAACCTTTTAGGAACTAGCCGTCGAAGGTGGGACAAATGATTGGGGTGAAGTCGTAACAAGGTAGCCGTATCGGAAGGTGCGGCTGGATCACCTCCTTTCTAAGGATATTATTCGGAACAGTTTCGCAGGAAACTGAAACGGAATAACGTGACATATTGTATTCAGTTTTGAATGTTTAT